>JAYSFH010000811.1:0-1844 GCA_041913405.1 Dongia sp.
GATCATCCCGGCTGCCATGCAGCAGATCTCCATCGTCGGCTGGAATTCGCTGCTTCTGATCTAATTCGCCAAATCTACCACCCCGCACCTGATCGCGCTCGGCCTCATGGCCGACGGCGAGACCAGCCTGCTGGTGCCGATCACGATCCTGGTCGCCTGCGCCCTGGTGTTCCTGTTCCTGCTCAAGGGCTCCGGCGGCCTCGATCGCATCGCCAAGATCCTGGTCGCGCATGTATTCATCGGCTTCTGGATGCTCTACATCCTCTTGAGCCAGCGCTGGGACGATATCGCCGCGGCCAAGCCGGCCTATGCCTCCGGCGATCCGGTCTGGGACTACACCACCGGCATCGAGATCGGCATCGTCTCCCTGCTCTCCTGGTGGCCCTATATCGGCGCCATGGTGCGCATGGCGCCGCGCGGCCGCACGGCAGCGGTGCCGATCATGGTCGGCATGGGCGCTCCGGTGCCCCTGCTCTCGCTGATCGGCGTCGCCGGTATCCTCGCGCTGCAGATCTCCGATCCGGCGCAATGGCTGCGCACGGTCGGCGGGCCGACCTATGGCATCATCGCGCTCATCTTCGTCGCCGCCGCCAATCTCGGCACGGCGGTGGCGGGCGTTTATGCCTCGGCGATCGGGCTGCGGCATTTCCCGGCGCTCGACAAATGCTCCTGGCCGGTGCTGCTGCTCCTCACCATCGCGCCGGTGGTGCTGGTCGGCATCTTCATCCCGGAGCTGTTCTTCAACAACTTCGGCTCCTTCCTGGCCTTCATCGGCGTTAGCTTCGCGCCGCTCTGCGGGATCCAGATCGCCGACTACTTCTTCCTCCGGAACCGCAAGGTCGACGTGCGGGCCCTGTTCGTCGGCCATCCGGGCACGGCCTATCGCTTCTGGAGCGGCTGGAACCCGGCGGCGCTGATCGCCATGGCGGTGGGTTGCGGAACCTATATCTATCTCCTCAACCCGCTCACTTATGTCAGCCATTCGCCCTATGACTTCACCACGGCCTCGCTGCCGACCATCGTGATCGCCGGAATCGTGCACATCCTGGCGACCAAGATCATCGTGAAGCCCGCCGGCAAAGGCGGCTACTGACCCTGCGAATGCCGGCCGCTATGATGCGGCCGGCATTTCCTCGGAGTTCCACATGAACGTGCTGATGGTGCTCGCCGTCCCGCGGCGGGATTCCCTGACCGGCCAGGCGGCGGATGCCTTTGCGGCCGCCGCTTCTGCGAACGGGCATCGGCTCGAATGGGCCGACCTGCAACGGGAAGGCTTCGATCCGGTCCTGCGCGAAGCCGACGAGCCCGACTGGAACGACCCCGACAAAGTCTATTCGGCGGAAGTCCGCCGCGAGATGGCGCGGGTCGAGCGCAACGACGCCACGGTCATGGTCTTTCCGGTCTGGTGGTGGTCGGTGCCGGCGCTGCTGAAGGGCTGGATCGACCGGGTCTGGAACAACGGCTGGGCCTATGGTGCCCGCAAGTTCCCGCAGCGCCGCGCCTGGATGATCGGCATCGCCGGCGGCGATCTCGCCGCCTACCAGAAACGCGGCTACGACGCGGCGATGAAGACGCAGCTCGATACCGGCATTCTTGATTACTGCGGCATTCCGGAACGCCGGCTCGAGCTGCTGTTCGGCGCGATCGAGGGCGCGCCCTATCCCGAGCAGATTCTGGCCGCAGCGAAAGATCTCGGGAAGCAATTCTGACCGCCCCGCCCTTGCTCTCGGCGCGCCTTTCGTCGCACAGTCACCGCATTCGCCTTGGGAGGGGCAATTGTCCGGCAACGCTTTGAAGCACCTGTTTTCGCCGCTGACCATCCGTGGCAAGACCATCAAGAACCG
>JAYSFH010000812.1:0-831 GCA_041913405.1 Dongia sp.
GGCACCCGCGCCCAGGTCTCGGGCGTGCCGCTCAGCCGGTGGCTCGGCCGTCCGGGCGCGGACATGACGGTGCTGATGACGACGCTGCTGCGCCACGGCGTGCTGCGGCTGTTCTCGACGACGATCCGCGGCGATCTCGGTCTCGAGAGCGAGATCGAGATCTCGGCGGCGGTGGCGACCGACGAGTCGCCGCAATTCATCGGCATGCTGCTGCGCGACGTGGGCCGGCGCCTCGCGCCGGTCTCGGAGTTCGGCAGCAGCATCGGCTCGATCCGCCTGCCGGTGGCCGAGCAGATCGGCAAGAGTTCGCTGCGCAATCTGGTGAAACAGACGGTGCAGGTGGTGGAACGTCACTACGTGGAGGCGGCGCTGCAAATGACCGGGGGCAACCGGTCGGCGGCGGCGGAGGTCCTCGGCTTGAGCCGCCAGAACCTCTACTCCAAGCTTGATCGATACGGACTGATGGGGAAGGCCGATGCAGATCAGGACGAGGGCGAGGTTCGCTGATCCGACAGGATCATTGGCGTGGTTTCGCCCAGCACTTTAAATCCAGCCTTCGGGCAAGCCGATCTTTCGAATTGCGAGCGCGAGCAGATTCACCTCGCCGGCTCGATTCAGCCCTATGGCGCGTTGCTGGTGGTCCGGGAATCCGACCAGGTGGTGCTGCAGACCAGCGCCAACGCGCATGAGTTCCTGGGGTTCGAACGGCCGCTGATCGGCGACAAGCTCGACTCATTGGGCGAAGACCTGGCATCGAGGGTGCGACCCTACCTGCGCATGCCGTCGCAGGCGATCCCGGTCGCCATCCGCTGCCGCGCCGGCCGCTCCGGG
>JAYSFH010000812.1:841-1833 GCA_041913405.1 Dongia sp.
TTTTCGATGGGCTGCTGCACCGTCCGGGCGGCTGCGGCCTGATCATCGAACTCGAGCGTGCCGGCCCGAGGATCGCCGCGGTCCGCAAGATCGAGAGCGCGATGCGGATCCTGACCACCGCGGCCTCGCTCCGCGCGCTGGTGGAGAATACCGCGGAGATCTTCAAGGACCTGACCGGGTATGACCGCGTGATGGTCTACCGCTTCGACAAGGAAGGCCACGGCGAAGTCTTCTCCGAGCGCCGGCGCGCCGACCTCGAGGCCTTCCTCGGCAACCGCTACCCGGCTTCCGACATCCCGCAGATTGCGCGCCGGCTGTACGAGCGAAACCGCGTGCGGGTGCTGGCCGACGTGGAGCACGCGGCGGTGCCGATCGTGCCGCGGATGTCGCCGATCACCGGCCGCGATCTCGACATGTCGCTCTGTTTCCTGCGCAGCATGTCGCCCATCCACATCCAGTACCTGAAGAACATGGGCGTGGCGGCGACTCTGGTCGCCTCCCTGATGGTGGGCGGGAAGCTCTGGGGCCTGATCGCCTGCCACCATTACGCCCCGCGCACCATGCAGTACGAGTTGCGCGCCGCTTGCGAGCTGCTGGCCGAGGCGGTGAGCACACGCATCGCCGCGCTCGAGGGCTTCGTGCAGGCGCAGGCCGGCTTGATGGTGCGCCGGGTCGAGCAGCGGCTGATGAAATCGATCTCCAGCGACGGCGACTGGCGCGCTGCGCTGTTCGACAGCGCGCCGGCCCTGCTGGAACCGCTGCGGGCCTCCGGGGCCGCCTTGCTGTTCGAGGGACAGGTGCATTCGGCGGGCGAGATCCCGGGGACGCAGGAGGTGCGCGATATCGCCCGATGGCTGGACGGCCTGCCGCGCGCGCCGGCGCTGGCGACCGCCTCGCTCGGCATCGATCAGCCGGATTTCGTCGATATCGCGTCGGAGGCCAGCGGCGTGCTGGCGATCCCGCTCGCCAGCACCGGTGGCGAATACCTGATG
>JAYSFH010000813.1:0-1826 GCA_041913405.1 Dongia sp.
TCGATCTCGTGCCGCACGATGTTCAGCACGCCGCCGCGCTTGATGCCCGGGCTGGCGGCTTCGTTGCGCACCACCACCGGCACGTTGACATGGACCTTGGTGTCCTTGCCGATGCGCTGGAAGTCCACATGCAGGGTGCGATCCGTCACCGGGTCGAACTGCACGTCGCGCGGCAGCACGCGATGCTTGGTGCCCTTCACGTCGACGTCGAGCAGGGTCGCGTAAAAGGTCTTCTTGTGGATGTGGCGGTCGATCTCCTTCGGATCCAACGAGATCAGCGTCGGCTCCTTCTTGTCGCCATAGATGACGGCGGGGACACGACCGTTACGACGGGATTCACGGGCGGCCCCCTTTCCGGCGCGGTCGCGGAGTTCCGCGGCGACGCTTTCGATTGCTGCGGCCATAAGTATCTCCTTCAGGCTTCGCAATACCCCCACGCGAACCATTCGCGTGGAGACCGGTGGCCTCCAGGGGTGCCGACCGGATTTAATCCACCAACCTACTCTCTTACTTATTTTGGCGCGCAGGGTTGGTGGGGCGGCCGCGCGCCAAAATCCTTAAAGACTCAATCAAACAAACTCGAGACCGATTTCTCGCCGCTGATCCGCGACATCGCCTCGGCCAGCAGCGGCGCGATCGACAGCTGGCGCACGGTCTGCGAGACGCGCACCGCCTCGGTTGCCTGGATGCTGTCGGTGATCACCAGACTCTGCAGCGGCGAAGCGGAAACGCGGGCGACCGCGCCGCCCGAGAGCACGCCATGGGTCGTGTAGGCGGAGACGGATTCGGCGCCGGCTTCCTTGAGTGCCACCGCGGCGTTGCAGAGCGTGCCGGCGGAATCGACGATGTCATCGACCAGGATGCAGCGCGTCCCCTCGACCTCGCCGATGATGTGCATGACTTCGGAGACGCCGGCGCGCTCGCGGCGCTTGTCGATGATCGCGAGGTCGGCGTCGAGGCGCTTGGCGATCGCGCGGGCGCGCACCACGCCGCCGACATCCGGGCTGACGATGGTGAGGTTGTTGCCCGGGAAGCGCTCCTTGATGTCCTTGATCAGGACCGGGGCGGCGAACAGGTTGTCGGTCGGGATGTCGAAGAAGCCCTGGATCTGCCCGGCATGGAGATCGACGGTCAGTACGCGGTCCGCGCCCGCTGTGGTGATCAGGTTGGCGACCAGCTTGGCCGAGATCGGCGTGCGCGGGCCGGACTTCCGGTCCTGGCGCGCATAGCCGTAATAGGGGACGACGGCGGTGATGCGGCGGGCGGAGCTCCGCTTCAGCGCGTCCAGGATGACCAGCAGCTCCATCAGGTTGTCGTTGGTCGGGAAGGAGGTCGGCTGCACGACGAACATGTCCTCGCCGCGCACGTTTTCCTGGATCTCGACGAAGACTTCCATGTCTGAAAAGCGCCGGATGCTGGCATTCACCAGCGGCAAATTCAGATAGGCAGAGATCGCCTCGGCCAGAGGCCGATTGCTGTTGCCCGTCAGGATCTTCATCTCTGCCTCTGGTGCGCGCGCCGAACCCACATTTCGCCCTGCCGCGGCAGCCGTTTAGCGGTCGGCTGGCGCGCTCCCATCCCTAGGATTCCGCAGGGGCGAAAAGCGGGCGGAATTTAACAGCGGTGTGACGGCCGGGCAAGGCCGAAGAATCCGGGCCGATCAGGCGCTAAACATCTGGAAAATATTGATAAATATCCACCCATGCATCAGCGGACGACGAGCTCTGTGGATCGTTTCGACAGGACTTCCGCCGCCCCCTGGGTCACCAGCACCGTCTGCCCCGAGGTCATGGCGAGGCCGGCTTCGCTGTCGAAGATGATCAGGT
>JAYSFH010000814.1:0-1821 GCA_041913405.1 Dongia sp.
GCCCTCCACCGACCAATCCGTGCCGCTCTCGAGATGCGGCACCGGCGAAAGTACGTAGAAGGCGTCGCAGCCTTGCGGCGCCAGCGACGGATCGGTCGCGGTCGGCCGGTGCAGGTAGAGGCTGAAATCCCCGGCCAGCACCTTGCGGTCGAAGATGTCGGCGAGCAGCGCCTTGTAACGAGGCCCGAGCAGCAGCGTGTGGTGTGCGACTTCCTCATAGCGCCGGCGCGTGCCGAAGTACCAGACGAACAGGCTCATCGAATAACGTGCACGCTCGATCCGCCGGTTGGTCCAGCGCCGCCGTACCCGTTCGGGCAGCAGATAGCGATAGGTCCAGGCCGCATCGGCGTTGGAGACCACGATGGCGGCGGGAAGATGGGTGCCGTCGCCGAGCACGACGCCGCTGGCGCGGCCGTCCTCGACGCTGATCTCCTTCACCTCGACGCCGCAGCGGACCGCATTGCCCTGCTTGCGGATCAGATCGACCATGCCGCTCACCAGGCGGCCGGTCCCACCCATCGCGAAATGCACGCCCCAGCGCCGCTCGAGGAAGGCGATCAGCGCGTAGACCGAGGTGGTGCTGAACGGATTGCCGCCGACCAGCAGCGGATGGAAGCTCAGCACCGTCCGCAGCCGCGGATCCTTGATGTGGCGCGCCACCATGCCGTAGACGCTGCGATAGCCGGCGAGCCGCATCAGATCGGGGACGATCCGCACCATGTCCATGAAGGAGAGGAACGGCACATGGCCGAGCTGCTCGAAGCCGATGCGGAAGATCTCCTCGCTCGCCCGCATGAAGTCTTCGTAGCCGGCGACGTCACCGGGTGCGAAACGCGCGATCTCCGCGCGCATGCGGGCGGGGTCGCCGGAATAGTCCAGCACCGCGCCGTCGTGAAAGCGGATGCGATAGAATGGATCTACAGCGCGGAGATCGACGTGATCGGAGAACCGCTCGCCGCAGAGATTCCAGAGATCCTCGAGCAGGAAGGGCGCGGTGATGATGGTCGGCCCGGCGTCGAAGGTGAAGCCGTCCTGGCGGAAGACCCGGGCCCGGCCGCCTGGCTGGTCCAGGCGCTCGAGGACGGTGACACGATAACCCTTGGCGCCCAGGCGGATGGCCGCGGCAAGGCCGCCGAGGCCGCTGCCGATCACCACGGCATGGGGCGCGGAAGAGCGGTCGGCGGCGAGGAGCGGTCTGGCGACCGGCACAACCTGCATGACCCAATCCGTCTCAAATGGGCGTCAGATATGAGTGTAAAGTAAAATTGACAGTTTAGGCAAGCTCGGACTGGCCGGTCTCGCGCGCGAGCGTCGTTTCGGCATCGATCTTGACGATGAGGTCGGCGAGCCGGGCCGGCTGCTCCTCATGGGCGAGGTGCCCAAGTCCGGCGAGACGGATGACCTTCGACGCCGGATGCGCCGCATGGACCGCGTAGGCGACCGAGGGCGGCACCGTCCGATCATTGGACCCGGCGATCAGAAACAGCGGGGTATGGAGGTCCCGCATCCGGCCTGCGAGATCGTGCAGGTCCCATTGCGCCATCATGGCGAAAGCCGCCGCCACATGCTGCTGGTTGCGGGCGAGCTTCGCATAGAGCGCGGCACCGGCCGGGTCGAGCCTGGAGCCGGTCCCATTGAGCAGGCGCGCGATGACGGCAGGATCTCCGGCACGCCATGCGAACAGCCGCGGCAGCGTCTCACTCGAGGCGGCGAGGCGCGCCAGCGGCGAAAAGATCCGTCCGGGCACGCCGCCGAAGGGCAGCAGCGCGCCGTTGATGCTGATCAACGCCCGCGGCGCGATGGCGCCGTCGAGACACATGC
>JAYSFH010000815.1:0-1820 GCA_041913405.1 Dongia sp.
GCTCGAGAACTTCGACCTGCTCGCCGCCAGCGTCGGCGGCGTCGCCAGGCTGCGCAAACTGATCCTGAGCCTCGCCGTGCGTGGCAGGCTGGTGCCGCAGGACCCGGAGGATGAGCCGGCTAGCGAGCTGCTGAAGCGGATTCGCGCAGAGAAAGATCGGCTGATTAAGGACGGGAAGATCAAGCGGGGCAAGCCGTTCGATGAGATAACGGCAGACGAGACCCCATTCGAGATCCCGAAAGGTTGGACTTGGGCTCGGTTCGGTGATGCGTCCATTAACCGGGATGGTGAGCGCGTTCCGGTGCCGGCGGCGGATAGGGAGAAGCGAGCCAAGACATATGACTATTACGGGGCATCGGGCGTTATCGACAAGATTGATGGATATCTTTTCGACAAGTCGCTGCTCTTAATTGGCGAGGATGGAGCAAATCTCCTGAATCGATCGACGCCGATCGCATTCCTGGCGCACGGAAAGTATTGGGTTAATAACCACGCGCACGTTATCGACGTCACACACGCTGAACTGATGTCGTACCTCTGTCTGTTCATCAACGCCATAACGCTTGAGCCGTATATCACTGGAACGGCACAGCCAAAGATGAACCAAGCGAAGCTAAACAGCATCCTAGTCGCACTCCCCCCGCTCGCCGAACAATCCCGCATCGTCGCCAAGGTCGAGGAACTCATGGCCCTGTGCGACCGGCTCGAAGCCGAGCAAGGCCATGCCGCGCGAGTGCAGGGTCACTGGGTCGAGGCCGCGCTCGACCAGCTCGCCGAATCCGCCGACGCCGACGAGTTCCGCCGCCACTGGCAGCACCTCGCCGCGCATTTCGACACCCTCTTCACCACGCCCGAATCCATCGACCGCCTCGACGCCACCCTGCTCCAGCTCGCCGTGCGCGGCAAACTCGTCCCGCAAGACCCGAACGACGAGCCCGCCAGCGAACTGCTCAAACAGATCCGCGCCGAGAAGGACCGGCTGATCAAGGAAGGGAAGATCAAGCGGGACAAGCCGATGCCGCCGGTCGCCGACGACGAAAAAACCGATGAGCTGCCATCTGGATGGGAGTGGGTGCGCCTGAACGCGTTGCTTTCAAAGATCGGCGCCGGCTCAACACCGCTTGGTGGTAAGGAGGTCTACACAAACTCCGGGGTCAAGTTCCTGCGTTCACAGAACGTCTGGAACGACGGTTTGCGACTTACTGAAGTTGCCTTCATCCCTGCGGAAACGCATGCGCGCATGTCGGGGACGATAGTTCTCCCAAAAGACATTCTTTTCAACATCACCGGTGCCTCAATCGGGCGATGCGCGCTCGTCGCCGACGACTTCGACGAAGCGAATGTCAGCCAGCACGTCACGATCGTTCGCCCAGTATTGCCTGAGATTCGGCAATTTCTGCACATGGTACTGACCTCCAATCACGTCCAACAGACAGTGATGGACGTGCAGGTCGGCGTCTCGCGCGAGGGGTTAAGTATCAGCAAGCTTGGACTGTTTTTGATCCCGCTCCCCCCGCTCGCCGAACAGTCCCGCATCGTCGCCCAGGTCGAACAGCTGCAGTCGCTGACCGCCAGCCTCAAGGCCCGCCTCACCGCCGCGCGGAACAAGCAGGCGCATCTGGCCGAAGCCCTGATCGCCGAACTGACCACCGCGACGCCTGACGAACCCAATGCCGAAGAGCGTTTGGCGAAGCGCGCGCAGCGTGGCCACGGACAGGAAGCGGAAGGACTGGCCTTGCTCGAGAAGGCTGCAGGGCAATGAGCCAAGCGATCTAGCAGGGAGTTGAAAACACCCGCTGGATCGGTTCAGCGCTCGCGGT
>JAYSFH010000816.1:0-1807 GCA_041913405.1 Dongia sp.
GATCTTCGGACCATAGAGCGCGCTGATGAACGGGATCATGATCATGCCCGCGCCGAAGCCGGCGAAGCCGCGCACGGTGCCGGCGACCAGCGCGAGGCCGGCGACGATCCAGAAGGCGTGATCCAGGCTGGGCAGCAGATCCATCACGGCCCCGAACCGAAAAAAGTTACCCACAGGCGATTCGGGATACACTGACCACTCGAGTCGCTCACCAGAGAAACCGAATGCCGCACGCCGATTTCGTCCATCTCCGGGTCCATTCCGCCTATTCGCTGTCGGAGGGCGCGATCACGCCCAAGGCCCTGGCGGAGCTGGCGAAGCGGGCGGAGATGCCGGCGGTGGCGGTGACCGATACCGGCAACCTGTTCGGCGCCATGGAATTTGCCGGCTACGCCAAGGATGCCGGCGTGCAGCCGATCACCGGCTGCCTCTTGGGCATCGCGCGGCCGGACCAGGACAAGAATGCGCTGAAGCAGCCGGCGCCCGACCGCCTGCTCCTGCTCGCGCAGAGTGAGGCCGGCTACGGCAACCTGATGAAGCTCTCGTCCAAGGCCTTCATCACCAGCGAACCGGGGACAGTCGCGCATGTCGCGCTTGCCGATCTCGACGGCCATACCGATGGCCTGATCGCGCTGACCGGTGGCCCTTCTGGCCAGGTCGGGCGATTGCTGGGGGACGGGCAGGGCGAGGCCGCCGCAGCGGCTTTGCAGCATCTGATGACGCTGTTCCCCGGCCGGCTCTATGTCGAGCTGATGCGGCATGGCACCGAGATCGAGGAGCGGATCGAGGCCCCGCTGATCGATCTCGCCTACAAGCTCAACCTGCCGCTGGTCGCGACCAACGACGTCTACTTTTCCGACGAGGGCATGTATCTCGCGCATGATGCGCTGCTCTGCATCGCCGAGGGCACCTATGTCGGCGAGAGCAGCCGCCGGCGCGTCACCCGTGAGCACCGCTTCAAATCGGCGGGTGAGATGCGGCGGCTGTTTCGCGACATTCCGGAGGCCTGCGACAACACGCTGATCATCGCCCAACGCTGCGCCTTCATGCCGCCCAGCCGCAAGCCGATCCTGCCGCCCTTCTCGGACAAGGGCGACGAGATCGAGATCATGCGCCAGAAATCGCGCGAGGGCCTCGACGCACGACTCCAGGTGATGGGCCTCGACGAGGCGGCCGCCAAGCCCTATCGCGAGCGGTTGGAGTTCGAGCTCGGCGTCATCATCCAGATGGGTTTCGCCGGCTACTTCCTCATCGTTGCCGACTTCATCCAATGGGCCAAGGCGCAAGGCATCCCGGTCGGGCCGGGCCGCGGCTCGGGTGCGGGCTCAGTGGTCGCCTGGGCATTGACCATCACCGATTTGAACCCGCTGCAATGGGGCCTGCTGTTCGAGCGCTTCCTCAATCCCGAGCGCGTCTCCATGCCGGACTTCGACGTGGACTTCTGCCAGGACCGCCGCGACGAGGTGATCCGCTACGTCCAGGGCAAGTATGGCCATGACCGTGTCGCGCAGATCATCACCTTCGGAAAGCTGCAGGCCCGCGCCGCGGTGCGCGACGTCGGCCGCGTGCTGCAGATGCCCTATGGCCAAGTGGACAAGCTCTGCAAGCTGATCCCGAACAACCCGGCCAACCCGGTCAAGCTCAAGGACGCGATCGCCGGCGAGCCGGCGCTGGAACAGGCAATCAAGGAGGACTCCGCGGTCGCCAACCTGATGCAGACCGCAGTCAAGCTCGAAGGCCTCTATCGCCACGCCTCGACCCATGCCGCGGGCGTGGTCATCGGCGGCCGGCCCTTGGACGAGCTGGT
>JAYSFH010000817.1:0-1488 GCA_041913405.1 Dongia sp.
GGCCAAGACTCCCACCTACGAGCGGCACCTGCGCAATTTCCTCGACCACCTGAGCGATCGGCTGCCGCCGCGTCTCGCCGCCGAGCCGGAGCTGGCGGCGCGGGCGGTCTTCAATGTCATGTGGCGACGGATCGATTCCGGAGAGGTCGCCAAGGTCATCAAGATCATGCCGCACGAGCTGCGCGAGCTTTGGTCTGCCACCTGAGCTCGGCGAGAAGGGAGACCGGCCATGCCATTCACGGACGTACAATTCGGGCGCAGCGCGCAGGAGCGGATGCTCCACGGCATCGACGTGCTCGCCGACGCGGTGAAGACCACATTGGGTCCGCGCGCCCGGACGGTGCTGATCAAGAAGGGTTTCGGCGGACCCCGGGTCAGCAATGACGGCGTCACGGTCGCAAAGTCGATCGAGCTCGAGGATCCGGTCGAGGCGATGGGTGCGGAGGTGGTCCGGGAGGCCGCGGTCAAGACCGGCGACCTGGTCGGCGACGGCACCACCACGGCGACGGTGCTCGCGCAGGCCATGGTCCGCGACGGCATCAAGGCGACCGCCGCGGGCTTCAACCCGATGGAGGTGAAGCGCGGGATCGATCTCGCGGTCGAAGCGGCGGTGAAGGCCATCCAGGCGCGCTCCAAGACCGTGTCGGGCCATGAGGACATTTCCCAGGTCGCCACCATTTCCGCGAACGGCGACCGCGATATCGGCGAAATGATCGCCGACGCCATGGCCAAGGTCGGGAAGGAAGGCGCCATCACCATCGAGGAGGCGAAGTCGCTGGAGACCGAGGTCGAGATCGTCGAAGGCATGCAGGTCGACCGCGGCTATCTCTCGCCCTATTTCGTGACCGATCCGGAGAAGATGAGCTGTGAGCTCGATGAGCCTCTGATCCTGGTCTACGAGAAGAAGATCTCGAACCTCCAATCCTTCATTCCGCTGCTGGAAGCCGTGATCAAGGGCGGCCGGCCGCTGATGGTGATCGCGGAGGACCTCGACGTCGAGATCCTGACCACCCTGGTCGTGAACAAGCTGCGCGGCGGCCTCCGCATCGTCGCGGTGAAGGCCCCCGGTTTCGGCGACCGGCGCAAAGCCATGCTCGAAGACATCGCGATCCTGGTCGGCGGCCAGATGATCAGCGAGGAGATCGGGATTAAGCTGGAAGCCGTGACCGTGGAGATGCTGGGCTCGGCGCGGCGCGTGATCGCGACCAAGGATACCTCGACGATCATCGGCGGCAAGGGCAAGCGCGCCGACATCGACGCCCGCTGCACCCAGATCCGCAAGCAGATCCAGGAAACCACCTCGGACTACGATCGCGAGAAGCTCCAGGAGCGACTGGCCAAGCTCTCCGGCGGCGTCGCCGTGGGGGGGGGGGGGGGGGCGGCCGGGGGGGGGGGGGGGGGGCGCGGGGCGCGGGGGGGGGGCGCGGCGCACGCCCCCCCGGGCCCCGCCGCGGAAGGCCGCGTCGGGGGCGGCGGCCGCGCCCAGCA
>JAYSFH010000817.1:1498-1800 GCA_041913405.1 Dongia sp.
CGCAAGGACCGGGTCGACGTTGCGAGGCACGCCGCCCGTGCCGCCGCCGAGGATGGCATCGTCGCGGGCGGCGGCATCGCCCTGCTCTACGCGGCTGCCGCGATCGACGCGGTCAATCCCGAGAACGACGACCAGCGCATGGGCCTCGACATCGTGAAGCGGAGCCTGCAGGCGCCGACCCGCACCATCGCCGAGAATGCCGGCAAGGACGGCGCCGTGATCATCAGCAAGCTGCTGGAGGACGCCAACCCGGCGCTCGGCTTCGACGCCCAGAAGGGCGTCTATGTCGACCTGGTCAAGGC
>JAYSFH010000818.1:0-1790 GCA_041913405.1 Dongia sp.
CGCCGATGGCGTCGATCCCACCGCAGCAAGGCTCGGCATGAAGGCGCTGCTCACCGGCAGCCGGGACCAGTGGGACGGCTTCGACGAACTCTATGACGCCTATTGGCACGGTCGTGGCCTGCGCCGCGTGGTGCCGGCCAACGACGCCTCGGCCGCGATGCGCGAGCTCAAGCCGCCGCCCGTCTGGGACAAGGTGCTGCCGTCGCCGCAGGACCGCACGGCGACCGTGCCGCAGGCCCAGCTGACCGACGGCGACGAGCCGGTCAGTCATCGCGATGGCGCCGGCCGGTTGATCGCCAGCCGCCGCGAGCAACTGGCGCGGCGGGACATCGCCCGCATCGCCGATGCCGAGGAACTGGCGGAAGCGGCGCGCATCGCCGAGGACCTCGCCAGGGCGATGCGCTATCGCCTCAGCCGCCGACGCCGCGCGGCGCGCAAGGGCCGGGGGCTCGACCTCCGCCGCACGCTCCGCCGCAACCTTGCCCATGGCATGGAGCCGCTGGAGCTGCTGCGCAAGCGGCGGCCGGAGCGGCCGGTCAACATCATCCTGCTGCTCGACGTCTCCGGTTCGATGAAGCCCTATGCGCGTGCCTTCCTCGCCTTCGCGCGTGGCCTCGCCGGTTCGGAGATCGCGGTCGAGGTCTTCCTCTTTCACACCCGGCTCGCCCGCATCACCGAAGCCTTGAACGATCCCGACCCGGCGCGCGCGGTCGATCGGCTGATGCTGCTGAGCCAAGGCTTCGGCGGCGGCACCCGGATCGCGGAATCGCTCGCCGCCTTCAACGCGCGCTATGCCAAGGCGGTTATCGACTCCCGCAGCGTGGTCATCGTCATGAGCGACGGCTATGACACCGACCCGCCGGAGCGCCTGGTGCGGGCGCTGACCCTGCTGAAGCAGCGGGCGCCGCGCCTCATCTGGCTCAACCCGCTGCTGGCCTGGCGCGACTACGCACCGGTCGCGCGCGGGATGAATGCGAGCCTGCCCTATATCGATCTCTTCGCTCCGGCCGCCACGCTCAACGACCTCGCGGCGCTGGAAGCGGAGTTCTCACGGCTTTGATCCGGAGACCGACATGACTCGTCCCGACCTCGACGTCATCCCGCTGATCGCCCGCCTCAAGGAGGCCGGCGAGAGCTTCTGCGTCGCCACGGTGGTGCGCACCGAGCACGCGACCTCGGCGAAAGCCGGGGCGAAGGCGGTGGTGCTCAGCGACGGCGCGATCAAGGGCTTCATGGGCGGCGCCTGCGTGCAGCGCTCGATCCGCGAGACCGCCGCGACGGTCTTACGCGAAGGCAAGCCGCGGCTCATTCGCGTGAAGCCGAAGGACGAGGTGGTGAGCGCGGTCGATGTCGACGGCACCGAGCTGCACAAGAGTTCCTGCCCCAGTGGCGGCACGGTCGACATTTTCGTCGAGCCGATGCGGCCGAGCCCGCGCCTGGTGGTCTGCGGCGCCTCGCCGGTTGCGGTCGCGGTCGCCGATCTCGGCCGGCGGCTCGGCTATCGCATCGTCGCGGCGGCCCTCGCCGACGATCACGCCGCCTACGCCGCGGAGGACCAGAAGGTCGCCGGCTTCAATCTCGCCGAGGTCGGCGTCGAGGCGGACGACTATGTGGTGGTCGCGACCCAGGGCAAACGCGACCGCGAAGCCTTGACCGCGTCGCTCGGTACGCCGGCGCGTTACGTGGCCTTCGTCGGCAGCCGTCGCAAGGCAGAGGTGCTGAAGACGCAGATCGCCGAGCAGGGCCTGGCGCCGGAGCGGATTGCGCGGTTGAAAGCGCCGGCCGGATTG
>JAYSFH010000819.1:0-1785 GCA_041913405.1 Dongia sp.
CAGTCCATCGCCGCCAGAATCCCGGCCAGCGGTCCAGCGAAATCCGCCGCGTCATCCGCGATCACCTCGAGCCCGAAGTCCCTGAAGCGACTCGCATCGCCGTTGGCGTTCAAAGCCAGCACCGTCACCTGCGGGCGGACACGCGCGATGACATGGGCGAGAAGCGGCCGGTCGGCCAGGGGCAACAGGCACTTATCGCCGCCGCCCAGGCGGCGCGACAGGCCACCGGCCAGGATGACACCGGCGTGAACTGCGGTTTCAGCGTTTTCTACCACGAAATTCTGTGCAACCTTCGCACCTGCCCGATTGTTGTCCTCTCGCCGAATCGGCGCCCCCGAGTACGAAGGGGAATCTGATCGCTGAGAGCTGCTAAGGAAAGCCAAAGTCATGATTCGCTCCAGTCTTCGTGCCGGTCTCACGGCAGCCGTTCTGGTCGTCGGCCTCACCGGGTCGATGACAGCCAAGGCGCAGGACAGCGTGCCCGACGTGATTCCGCCCAAGGCCGAGCTCGACATCCCGGCGATCCAGGAATCGAAGCCGGGCTGGAGCTGGGCCGCAGTCGGCCAGATGATCATGGACTTCTACAACGTGCCGCCGCTCTACGGCGCCGACAACTGGCAGTGCAGCCTGGCCGACTTCCTGACCGGCGTGCAGGCCTGCGAAGCGCCGAAGCTCGCCTCGGAACAGGCGACCCTGAAGCTGATCCAGGGCTACTCGCCCTTCGCCTACAAGTTCTTCGGCGAGGATCCGGTGGTGATGCGCTACCAGCAGCACAAGGTGCTCTCGCCGATCGACGCCATCCACGAGATCCGGTTCGAGCGGCCTTTCGTCGCCATCGTGCAGCCGCCCAAGACCGGCGAAGGCGACAAGGGCGCCAAGGATGTCGTGCTGGTGATCGGCTATGAAGGCACGCCGTCGGATCTCCGGCTGATCGTCAACGATCCCCGGCCCTATCCGATGGGCGCCAACCCCTACACCGACGTCGGCGCGCAGCAGCTCGACGTCAACGGCGAGTACTCGGTCGGCTACAACGACTTCGTCCAACAGATGAAGTGGACCGACACGATCTCCTGGATCAAGCCGCAGTAAGTTCCCAATGTCGTCATGCCCGGGCTTGACCCGGGCATCTGCCAGACCCGCGGGTCAAGCCCGCGGGTGACGGAAATATAAGGGAAAATCGCTTTTCCTTGACATAGCAGGCCTTATCCATCATATGAGGCCTGCATTTCTCGCGACTGCGCGCTTGCGCCCCCCTGCCAAGGCTTGTTTGGGGCGCCCGTCCTGAGATTAAGATCCATCCCCGTCATAGTACTCGAGCGGCGCGCCTCGGGCTCGCTCGCCGGCGTTTCGCCGCGCGCATCCTGCGCGCTGCCATTCTTTCGGCTTGATGACACTTGCCGAAAGGAATCCCGGCTTTGACTACGACTACGCATACCCAGACCAACACTTCCACTGAACTCGCCCTGTTCGCCGACCTCGCCCTCACCGCTCCGCTGATGCAGGCGGTGAAGGAATCCGGCTATGAGCGCCCGACGCCGATCCAGGCGCGCGCCATTCCGCATTTGCTCCAGGGCCGCGACCTCCTGGGCCTCGCCCAGACCGGCACCGGCAAGACCGCCGCTTTCGTGCTGCCGATGCTGCAGCGCCTGATGGAGACCAAGAAGCGCGCCGCGCCGAAGTCGATGCGCGCGCTGATCCTGACCCCGACCCGCGAGCTCGCGGTGCAGATCCTCGAGAGCCTGAAGACCTACGGCCGGCATCTGCCGCTGCGTTCGACGCAGATCT
>JAYSFH010000820.1:0-1781 GCA_041913405.1 Dongia sp.
CTACGTGCTGGTCGGCCTGCGCATGCGGACCATGCCCCCCAACCTGCGTGGCGTCTTCATCATCGCCCGTCGCATGGGGACCTGGGCCATGCTCGAGGTGCTGCTGCTGGGCGTGTTCGTCGCCTACACGAAGCTGGGCGACCTCGTGACGATCCAGCTTGGACCGGCCGTGTACGCGCTGGCGATCCTCACCGTCGTCATCGTATGGGCCGAGCTCTCGCTCGATCCGCAGGCGGTCTGGGAGGAGATCGAGCGCCGCGGCCAGACCCATGCGCCGATGCCGCCGGCCGCGCCGCTCGAATACCGCCCGGGCGCCGCCGGGTGCGAGGAATGCAAGCTGGTCTGCGTGCCGGCCGACCATGACGGACGTTGCCCGCGCTGCGGCGCGCGGGTCCATGAACGCAAGCCCGACAGTCTCAACCGGACGCTGGCGCTCGCGCTCGCCGGCGCCATCCTGTACATCCCCGCCAACGTCTATCCGGTGCTGACGGTGATCCAGCTGGGCTCCGGCGCGCCCAGCACCATCATGGGCGGCGTCGAAGAGCTGGTCTCTTCCAAGATGTATCCGCTTGCCCTGCTGGTGTTCTTCGCCAGCGTGCTGGTGCCGCTGTTCAAGCTCATCGGCCTGATCGGCATGATCTCGGTGACGTCGCTGCCCGCCACCGCCGAGACGGCCGGCGTGTACCTGCGCCAGCGCACACGGCTCTACTTCATCGTCGCCTGGATCGGCCGCTGGTCGATGGTCGACATCTTCATGGAGTCGCTGCTGGGCGCGCTCGTGCAGTTCGGTCGCGCCGTGACCATCGATCCCGGCATGGGCGCACTGGCGTTCTGCGCCGTGGTCATCGTCACGATCTTCGCCGCCGAAGCCTTCGATCCCCGTCTCATGTGGGATGCCGCCGCGCGCAATCCCCATCGACAGGGGCGGCCGTCGGCCGATGTGCGCGGCGCCGTCCCCAGGGTTCTTCCGACGGGTTGAGCGGCCGATACGGTTCGACAGCGGACTCTTCTGCGGAGCGATCAGCGCCGCCGGCACCGGATTGACTCGCTCCAACCCGAATGTCCTAATGTCATAACAATAGAAGCGCCGGATCATGAAGATGCCGGCCACAACATCCCCGGGAGGGAACGATGAAGGCTTTCAAGGCCACCCTGTGCGCATTCGCGTTCGCAGCTCTCGGCACGCTGTCCGTGGCGACGGCGCGCGCCGAGGATATCGTCGTCACCCACTACGGCTCGCTGCTCTACGGCGTGCCCTACGCCATCGCGAAGGAGAAGGGCTACTTCAAGGAAGCCGGCGTCGACGTCACCGGCATCCTGACCTCCAAGGGCGGCGGCACCAGTGTGCGCAACATGATGGCGGGCGACACGCTGTTCGCCGAGGTGGCGCTGCCGGCGGCGCTCGCGGCGATCAAGGAAGGCTTCAACATCAAGATCATCAGCGGCGGCACCAACGGTCGCAGCGCCTTCTGGGTGACCCGCGTGGGCGAGGCGATCGACAAGCCGGCCGACCTCAAGGGCAAGCGCTTCGTCTATTCGCGGCCGAAGTCGGTTAGCGAGGCGATCACGCTCTCCGCCCTGAAGACCTGGGACATCACGGCGGCCGACGTGAAGATGGTCGCCATCGGAGATTTCGGAGCGGGTCTGACGGCGCTCGAGCACAACAAGGTCGACGTCGCGATCATTCCCGAGCCGATCTACTCCCAGAAGGAGAAGGCCGGCACTAAATACAAGACGCTGGGCTGGATCGACGAGAAGCTGCCGGCCTATGCCCAGACGGT
>JAYSFH010000821.1:0-1777 GCA_041913405.1 Dongia sp.
TGCCGACTTCGACCCCATGCCCTGGCAGAGCATGGCCGTGTGGATGCTCACGCAGATGAAGCGCTGGGGCTACCTGAAGGGCGACGTCAACTACAAGCAGATCGCCGAGAAGGTGTTCCTGCTGACCGATGCGAAGAAGACCATGAAGTCGCTGGACATGAAGGTGCCCGAGGGGGCGTACCCGAAGTTCACCATCATGGGCAAGGTCTTCGACCCGGAGAAGGCCGAGGCCTACGCCGGCAGCTTCGCGATCAAGCGCACCTGAGGAGGCGGCCATGGGCTTCATGCGCAGCCTGGGCTTCCGCTCGGGGATGCTGTCGGTGCTGATCCTGCTCGTCGTGCTGGCGATCTGGCACGTGGCCACGCTGGCGCCCGCGCCGGTGGCCACGCCGGCCCCGGCGCTCACCGCCGAGCAGATCGAGTACGCCAAGCTGATGGGCAAGGATCCGGCCAAGCTCGCCGCGCCGGCCGCGGCGCCGGCACGCTCCGGCTTCCCGACGCTGGCGCAGATGGGAGAGGTGGTGATGAGCAACCTCGCCAGCCCCTTCTACGACAACGGCCCGAACGACAAGGGCGTGGGCCTGCAACTGGCGCATTCGCTGGCGCGCGTCGGCCTGGGTTACCTGCTCGCGGCGCTGGTGGCGATTCCGCTGGGCTTCGTGATCGGCATGAGCCCGCTGGTCTACCGCGCGCTCGACCCGTTCATCCAGGTGCTGAAACCCATCTCGCCGCTGGCCTGGATGCCGCTGGCCCTCTACACGATCAAGGACAGCAGCATCAGCGGCATCTTCGTGATCTTCATCTGCTCGGTCTGGCCGATGCTGATCAATACCGCCTTCGGCGTGGCGAGCGTGCGGCGCGAATGGCTCAACGTGGCGAAGACGCTGGAAGTGACGGCCCTCCGCCGTGCCTTCGAGGTGATCCTGCCCGCCGCGGCGCCGACCATCCTCACCGGCATGCGCATCAGCATGGGCATCGCCTGGCTGGTGATCGTCGCCGCCGAGATGCTGGTGGGCGGCACGGGCATCGGCTACTTCGTGTGGAACGAGTGGAACAACCTGTCGCTGCCTAACGTGATCTTCGCGATCCTGGTGATCGGCATCGTCGGCATGCTGCTTGACCTGATGTTCGCGCGGCTGCAGAAGGCGGTGACCTATGTCGACTGAGCACTTCCTCAAGGTCGAGGGCCTGACCAAACGCTACGGCGACGCGGTCGTCTTCGACAGCGTCAACTTCGGCATCCGCCAGGGCGAGTTCGTCTGCATCATCGGCCACAGCGGCTGCGGCAAGACGACCATCCTCAACGTGCTTGCCGGCCTGGAGACCGCCAGCGACGGCCACGTCTTCATGGACAACCGCGAGATCGCCGGGCCGAGCCTGGAGCGCGGCGTGGTGTTCCAGGGCCATGCGCTGATGCCCTGGCTGACGGTGCGCAAGAACATCGCCTTCGCGGTGCGCAGCAAGTGGCCGTCGTGGAGCGCATCGCAGGTCAACGAGCACGTCGAGAAGTACGTGGCGCTGGTCGGCCTGGCACACGCGATCGACAAGAAGCCGAGCCAGCTCTCCGGCGGCATGAAGCAGCGCGTGGGCATCGCGCGTGCCTTCGCCATCCAGCCGCGCATGCTGCTGCTCGACGAGCCCTTCGGTGCGCTGGATGCGCTGACGCGCGGCACCATCCAGGACGAGCTGCTGAAGATCTGCGCCGAGACGCACCAGACGGTGTTCATGATCACGCACGACGTGGACGAGGCGATCCTGCTCGCCGACCGCATCCTGC
>JAYSFH010000822.1:0-1771 GCA_041913405.1 Dongia sp.
CGAAGGCGGCATTGAAGGAGAGGAAGGCCGCGAGGTCGAAGCTGACCTGATACTCGGCCTCGAACAGCCCATAGTAGATGAAGGCAAAGAGGCCGAGCGATGCCAGGACGGGAAATGCGGCGTTGAACACCTGCTGGGCCGCGCCCCAGCGCCGGACCTTAAGCGTATATCCCTTCTGTTCGGCGAAGCCCTCGGCCCACCGCGCCAGGCCCAGCATCTCGCTGTTCGCGACCCGCAGCTTGGCGATGCCGGACAACAGCTGGAATACGAGCCCGTCCAGCCGGCCTTGCATCTGGAAGAGGGCGCGCTGATGCGGCATCTGGAGGCGGCCGAACAGTGCGGTCGCGCCGCCCAGCACCGCCATCAGTGCCGTCGCGATCAGCGCCAGCCGCCATGAGTACCAGAACAGCAGCAGGAAGCTGAACAGTGCGGAGACCATGCCCATCACGGCCGAGGCGACGGATGCGGTCATCACCTGGCGAATGGTGTTGATGCCGTTGGCACGGTCGGCGAGATCACCGGCCGTATAGCGGCGGAAGAACACGGCGGGCAATGCCAGCAGGCGGTCCCACACCGCGGCCTGAATGCCCAGGTCCATGCGACCTTCGACCCGCAGCAGCGCAATGGCGCGGGTCGTGTCGAACGCGGCGGCACCGATGGCCGCCATGCCCATCGCCAGCAACAGGGCGACCAGAGCATCCATCCGCGCCAACGGCAACACCTCGACCAGCAGCTTGCCGGTGGCGATGGGGACGGCGAGCGCCAGCAGGCCCGAAAGCACGGCCATGGCGACGATGCGATAGAGATCAGGGCCGAGCCCGAATGCACCGAAGCGCAGCAGCGCCTTTGCGCCGACGACGCCGTCGGGCAACGGCCGGTAGATCATCTGCGCTTCGCCCGAGAGCTGTTCGGCGAGTGACTGGTCGACGGGGTGGACGGTACCGGCTCGGGGGTCATGGCAGGCATAGCGGCCGTGGCCGAGCGGCAGCAGGGCGACCGCATGGCCGCTCTCGGCCATGAAACCGAGCAGCGGCCCGGCATCCTTCCGCCACCACCCGTCTTCGAGCAGCACCCGCCGGGACATGAGGCCCGATCGGCGGAGGATGGCGCGCACCGGATCGACGGGCGAGCCGGTGCGGGCGTCGGCCGAGCCAGGATCCTTCAGGCTCAGGCCCAACCGCGCCACGACCAGGCGCAGCGCAGTGTGGGTTTCGTGACGCGGGTCGCCGGGGCGCGCAAAGGTGCGGTCGCGTTCGCCGAGCACCTGCGCAAGGTCGCCGAACGCCGCGTCCAGACGCTCGGCCCGCGTCTCCCGCCGCCGCTCGAGCAATTCGTGCGCGGCGGCGCGGGCGCGCTGCTCGATCAGCCAGAATCCGCGCAGCACCAGCGGGTGGAAGGCGTCGAGCGCCGGCCACAGCCGATCGAGCAGGAGCGCGGTCGGTGTGTAGAAGCCGCTCACCCCGATGCCGCCGGGTCCGGCGTGGCTCGTATCGGCCGACAGTTGCGCGCATGTCCGTTCGGTCAGGGGCAGCAGCGGCGATCCCGGGGCGACCGCTAGTGCTTCCTCTCCCTGGAACTGAAGTCGCGCGTCGGCTTCGATCCAGAGGACGTCCTGATGCTGGGCCGACAACCATGCGCCGTTGTCGTAGGGAACGGCCGGTTCGGCTTCGAGCAGCGCGGCGTCGCGCGGCACCGCCATCATGCGCCCAATCGCTTCCGACAGGCCCTCGATCCATGCGTCTATCCAGCCGACGACGACGATGTCGAAGTC
>JAYSFH010000823.1:0-1542 GCA_041913405.1 Dongia sp.
CAGCTGCTGGTCGGCGAGGACGCCGATCAGGATGACGCCGCCCATGACCGCGAAGTTGAGCGAGCTCTCGATGCCGAGTAGGTTCACCAGGTTCTGCAGCACCTGCAGCAGCACCGCGCCGAGCACGATGCCCAGCACCGAGCCCTCGCCGCCCCGAAGCGAGCAGCCGCCCAGCACCGCGGCGGCGATGGCGTAGAGCTCATAGAAGTTTCCGTGCGAGGCGGGCGAGATCGACCGCGTGTACATCGCGAAATAGACGGTCGAGATCCCGGCGATGAGCCCGGAAATCAGATAGGCCGCGGCGATCACCTTGCGCGAATTGATTCCGGAGTAGCGCGCGGCTTCCTCGTTCTTGCCGACCGCGTAGAGGTAGCGGCCGAACACCGAGCGGTGCAGCACGATTCCCATGACGATGGCGACGATCACGAAGGCGACGAAACTGTGCGGCAGCGGGAAGACGCCCGGCCCGCCCCACGCTTCCGGCGCCCAGTAGGGAATTGGCGTGCGCCCCATGGTCAGCCATTCCAGCGCGGGGAAGGTCTGCCCGAATTCAAAACCGGCGGTGCCGTCGCCGGTGTACCAGCGGGCGAGACCGCGATAGATCAGCAAGCCGCAGAGCGTCACCACGAAGGGCTGCATCCGCATCTTGGTGACCAGGAAGGCATGGATTCCGCCCAGCACGACGCCGCCCAGGATCGTGATCAGGAAGGCCACGGGCCAGGGCACGCCCCAGAGTCCGATCATGTCGATGAAAATCACGCCGAGCAGCGCGAAGATCGACCCCACCGAGAGGTCGATGCCGCCGGTGATGATGACGAAGCCCTGGCCGATCGCGAACAAGCCGAACAGCCCGATCAGGTTCGCCGTGTTGGCGAGATTGATCGCCGAGACAAAGCGCGGGTTGATGATCGCGACCACCGTGCCGACGATCAGGATAAGCAGGAAGAGCCCGAGGTCTTTCTTCAGCATGGATCAGTTCTCAATTCAGATGCTTGCCGACCGCCAGCTGCAGCACATTATGCTCGCTGAACCGGTCGCGTTCCAGGAAGCCGCTGATCGCGCCCTCATGCATCACCGCCATACGGTCGCTGACGCCGATCACCTCCTCCATGTCGGAGGAGATCATCAGCACCGCGACGCCGGCATCGGCGAGGTTGCGCATCAGCTGGTAGATTTCGCTCTTGGCGCCGACATCGATGCCGCGGGTCGGCTCGTCGAAGATGATGACGCTGGGCTTCATCGACAGCCATTTCGCCAGCACGATCTTCTGCTGGTTGCCGCCCGAGAGCGTGCCCGCGCCGGTCCCGACGTCGAAAGCCTTGATGTTGAGGCGCCGTTTCTGCGCCTCCGCGTTCTTCTCTTCCGCCGTGTTGCTGATCAACATGCCCGAGGCATAGCGCTTCAGGTCGGGCAGCGAGATGTTCTCGGTCAGCGAGAAGTCGAGATGCAGGCCGGCCTGCTTGCGGTCTTCGGGGACCAGGAACAGGCCGCGATCGATCGCATCCCGCGGCGTGTTGATGGCGGCGACCTGGCCGTTGAACT
>JAYSFH010000823.1:1552-1767 GCA_041913405.1 Dongia sp.
GGTCGATGCCGAACACCGCGCGGGCCAGTTCCGTCCGCCCGGCGCCGACCAGGCCGGCAAGGCCCAGGATCTCGCCACGGCGCAGGCTGAGGCTGACCGGATGGCTGGGAAAGGTCGTGGTGCGGAAATCGACGAGTTCCAACGCCGGCTCGCCGGGCGCCACTTGGGGCGGGATGTAGAGCGACTTCAGGTCGCGGCCGATCATCAGCCGGATC
>JAYSFH010000824.1:0-1760 GCA_041913405.1 Dongia sp.
CAGCGGCGGCCACCTTCCTGATCATCGCCGTGGGGATGGGGATCGCCGGGCTGGCCGGCGGCAACCCGACCCTCGCTTTGGCGGCGCTGCTGAGCTCGGCGCTTGGCGCCGTGGCCCTGGATTCCGTGGCGGCGGTGACGTTCCTGCGCGCGGTGCGCTCCTGGGAGCGACCGCAAATGGCGACTGTCTTCAGCATCTACCGGGATGCCGCCAGCGTCATTCCTCAGGCGGCCTTCTCGCTCCTGCTGATGATATTTCCCCTGCCGTCGGTGTTCATCGCGACGGCGCTGTTCGCCGGCTTCTGCAGCCTGCTGGCCTTGTTCCTGCCCCGCAGCATGTGAACATGCGGGGTCAAATCGGTCACGCGACGCGTGCATCGGTCCGCGCGGCGAGATCGCAGAGCGCGCCGTGATGTGGTCTCCGATTGTGGACCCCAACACAAAGAGGTGTGGTGATCGAGCGCACATCTGCCGGGCCTCACATGGACAAGAATCCGGGTCAGGCGTAATTTTATGTGTGTTGGGTGCCGCCAAATGTTGCAGGCGCCTCGGGGTTGGAGGACTACCATGATCGGCAGGATTCACGCGGTTGCCGCGGCGTTTTGCCTGTTGGCCGCCACATCCTTTTCCGCACAAGCCGAGCCGCGCTTCGCGCTGGTTGTCGGCAATTCCAATTACGGATCGGAGATCGGCAAGCTGCCGAACCCGGTCAACGATGCCGGGGTGATGGCCCAGGCGCTGACGCAGACGGGCTTCCAGGTCACCAAGGTGACCGACGTGGACCAGAAGAAGCTGAAGCGCGCCATCATCGAGTTCGGCGACAAGCTGACCGCCGCCGGCCAGAACGCGACGGCGCTGTTCTTCTACGCCGGCCACGGCGTTCAGGTTAAAGGCATGAACTACCTGATCCCGATCGGCGCGGATATCGGCAAGGAATCCGATGTCGGGCTCGAAGCCGTCTCGGCGGACGACGTGCTGCAGCAGATGGAATATGCGGGTGCCCGGGTCAGCATCGTGATCCTGGACGCCTGCCGCAACAACCCGATGTCGCGGGGCTTCCGCTCGGTCACGCGCGGCCTGGCGCCGATGCAGGCGGCACAGGGCTCGTTCATCGCCTATTCGACCTCGCCGGGCTCGGTGGCGGCGGATGGCGCCGGCGGCAACAGCCCCTATACCAGCGCGTTGGCGAAGACGATCGTCCAGCCGGGCATCGGCATCGAGGATGCTTTCCGGACCGTCCGCACCCAGGTGATGGCGGCGACGAAGGATGCCCAGGTGCCGTGGGATTCGTCTTCGCTGACCGCGCCGTTCTTCTTCAAGCCGTCGCAGTTCAACACCGCCTCGCAGGCGGCTCCGGCTCCGGCCGAGGCGCCCAAGGCCGCCGCGAACACCTCGGCGCCCGCCAATATCGAAATCGAGAAGGCGGTGTGGGACGGAATCAAGGACAGCCGGCAGGCCAGCGACTTCCAGGCCTATCTCGACCAGTATCCGAACGGCATCTTCGCGCAGATCGCGAAGAGCCGCGTGGCTTCGCTCGGCGGCACCGGAGCGCCGCGCGAGCAGCCGGCGGCGCCGGTGGTGGAACCGGCGGCGGCCGTGATCCCGGCGCCGGAGCCCGCGCCTGCGCCGGTCCCGGAGGAAGCCAGCACCACCGATGCTGCCGCGGCCACGCCCGTGTCCGCCGAGGCGACGGAGGTCCTGGATTCGCGCGGCGTGAGCTGCAAGGTCAAGGACATGTCGCGATCGGAAGCGGATATCGCG
>JAYSFH010000825.1:0-1748 GCA_041913405.1 Dongia sp.
GTTCCAGACACTGGCCGACAATGTTGCCAGCGCCCCGCCGATGCATCCTGCGCCGCTCAGCCACGAGGGCCTGCTCGGCCTGTTCAAGGGCGATGCGGTCGGCCGCGGCGTGGTGCTCGACGCCGCGAGCCAAGAGGACATGCGTGGCGGGGCAATCGTGCAGAAGCCCTCGCTCGAAGTGGTCTACGAGACGGTGTGACCATGGACTCCGCGCGCAGCGCCGCATCCTCCAGCGATACCGGCCTCGGCTGCCATGCCGGGCGCGACGAACTGCGCCGCGCCGCCGAGACCGCCGGCAAGAGCGAGACCCTGGACCGCTTCGCCGCCGACTACCCAATGGGCCCGCACGACCGGCCACAGAGCATGTGCCCGGCCTTCGGCTCGCTGAGGGTCGGCTTGCGGATGCGGCGCACCGCGACGGTGCTGAGCGGCTCGGCCTGCTGCGTCTACGGCCTCACCTTCACCTCGCATTTCTACGGCGCCCGCCGCACCGTCGGCTATGTGCCGTTCAACTCCGAGACCCTGGTGACCGGCAAGCTGTTCGAGGACATCCGCGAGGCGGTGATCAAGCTGGCCGATCCCGCGCTCTATGACGCGATCGTGGTGACCAATCTCTGCGTGCCGACGGCCTCTGGCGTGCCGCTGCAGCTGCTGCCCAAGGCGATCAACGGCGTGCGCATCATCGGCATCGATGTGCCGGGCTTCGGTGTGCCGACCCATGCCGAGGCGAAGGACGTGCTGGCCGGGGCGATGCTGAAATACGCCCGCGAGGAAGCGGAGCAGGGTGCGGTTCTGGCGCCGCGCGGCGGCATCAGCGCGATGCCGACGGTGCCGCTGCTCGGCGAGATCTTTCCGGCGGATCCGGTCACCATCGGCATGATGCTGGAGCCGATGGGGCTCGCCGCGGGACCGGTGGTGCCGACGCGCGAATGGCGTGAGCTCTATGCCGCGCTCGACTGCACCGCGGTCGCGGCGCTGCATCCCTTCTACACCGCGGCCATCCGCGAGTTCCAGGCGGCCGGCCGCAAAGTGGTCGGCTCGGCACCGGTCGGCGTCGATGGCACGGCGGCCTGGCTGGAGGCGATCGGCAGCGCGCATGGCGTCGCCGCGGAGAAGATCGCGGCCGCCAAGAATCGCATCCTGCCGGCAATCCAGGGCGCACTCGCCCAGGCGCCGATCCAGGGTCGCATCACGCTTTCCGGCTATGAGGGCTCCGAGCTGATCGTGGCGCGGCTGCTGGTCGAGAGCGGAGCCGATCTCCGTTATGTCGGCACCGCGTGTCCGCGCACCGAATGGTCGCGTCCCGACGCCGAGTGGCTGGAGGCGCATGGCGTCGCGGTCCAGTTCCGCGCCTCGCTGGAGCAGGATATCGCCGCCATGGAAGCGTTCCAGCCGGACCTCGCCATCGGCACCACGCCGGTGGTGCAGAAGGCGAAAGAGCGGGCGATCCCGGCGCTCTATTTCACCAATCTGATCTCGGCCCGGCCGCTGGTGGGGCCCGCGGGTGCGGCGGCTCTGCCGCAGGTGATCAATGCCGCGATGGCCCGCAAGGCGCATTTCGACGAGATGACCGCCTTCTTCGAAGGCGTCGGCACCGGCGATGCCAGCGGCATCTGGGAAGACGTACCGAAGCCGCATCCGCAGTTCCGCGAGCGGCGGCGCAAGGCGGCCGCGAAAGCGGCGCAGAAGAAAATGGTGGAGGAGCCGGTCTGATGCTGGTGCTCGACCACGATCGCGCGGGCGGCTAT
>JAYSFH010000826.1:0-1747 GCA_041913405.1 Dongia sp.
ATCCGCGCGACCCAGCGCGGCGCCTTCGAATACCTGCCGAAGCCCTTCGACCTGCCCGACCTGGTGGGCGCGGTCGAGCGGGCGCTGGCGGAGACCAAGGACCCGACGCGCACCGAGCCCGAAGCCCCGGCGGTCGAACATCACGCCGGCAGTCCGGATGCCCTGCCGCTGATCGGCCGCTCACCGGCGATGCAGGAGATCTACCGGGTGATTGCTCGGCTGGTGAACACCGACATGACGGTGCTGATCCACGGCGAATCCGGCACCGGCAAGGAGTTGGTTGCCCGCGCGCTGCACGATTTCGGCCGCCGCCGCGACAAGCCCTTCGTCGCCGTCAACATGGCGGCGATTCCGCGCGAGCTCATCGAGAGCGAGCTGTTCGGCCACGAGAAGGGCGCCTTCACCGGCGCGGTCAACCGCGGCATCGGCCGCTTCGAGCAGGCGGCCGGCGGCACGCTGTTCCTGGACGAGATCGGCGACATGCCGCTCGAGGCGCAGACCCGTCTGCTGCGCGTGCTGCAGTCCGGCGAGTTCTCGCCTGTCGGCGGCCGCCAGGCGATCCGCGCCGACGTCCGTATCGTCGCCGCGACCCATCGCGATCTTCGTCTCATGATCCAGCAGGGCGCCTTCCGCGAGGACCTGTTCTATCGCCTGAACGTGGTGCCGATCCGCCTGCCACCCTTGCGCCAGCGACCTGAGGACATCGCGGACCTGGCGCGGCACTTCCTCACCCTGGCGCAGCGCGACGGGCTGATGCCGAAGACCCTCGATCCTTCGGCGATCGAGCGGCTGAAAGCCTATTCCTGGCCCGGCAACGTGCGCGAGTTGGAGAACCTGATCCGGCGCATGGCGGTGCTCTACAGCGAATCTGTGATCGACCGGCGGATCGTCAACGCCGCACTGGCGGAGCAGGAACCGTCGCCGGCCGCCCGCGCCAATGGGGGCGAAGAGACGCTCTCGCAATCGGTCGAGCGCCATCTCGACGGCTACTTCAAGGCGCATCCGCACGGGCTTCCGGCCAGCGGGCTCTACGACCGGATCCTGCGCGAGGTGGAACGGCCGCTGCTGGCGCTGTCGCTTCAAGCCACCCGTGGCAATCAGATCCGGGCCGCCGAACTCCTGGGCCTGAACCGGAACACGCTCCGCAAGAAGCTGCGCGAGCTCGACCTGCAGCCGAGCCGGGGCGCGAAATGACGGGGGCCCGGAGGTGAACTCCATCACCGCCAGCACGGGCGGTCCGCCGGGCAAGCGGCGCGGCGCCTGGAGCTTCGTCCGCAGCATATTCGAGCGGATCGCCGCGACCAGCCTGGAGCGGCGCTTGGCAGCCGTATTGATGGCGGTCGGTGCGACCTGCAGCGTTGCGACGGTCTACGTGCTGTTCCGCGGCGGCTGGACCTCGCGCGAAGAGGCGAACCGCGTCATCACCTATCTGCTGACGACCGACATCGTGATCACGCTCGCCCTGGCAGGCATCGTGATCCGCCGCCTGGCCTTGCTTTGGCTCAGCCGGCGGCGCGGCCAGACCGGATCGAAGCTCCATGCCCGCCTGGTGATCCTGTTCGCCCTGATCGCGGTCATCCCGACCGCCGTGGTCTCGATCTTCTCGACGACCTTCCTCAACCACGGGCTCGATGCCTGGTTCAGCCAGCGCCTGCAGGACGCAGTCGAGGGATCAGCACAGGTGACGCAGGCCTATGAACAGGAACAAGGCCGGCAGATCGCCAGCGCCATCACCGAGATCTTCCAG
>JAYSFH010000827.1:0-1746 GCA_041913405.1 Dongia sp.
TGCCGCGATTACGGTACGTTGCGCGTCAGCTTCATCGCCGAGGCGTCGGTGGCGAAGTACTTGCCGAGGAAGTTCAGGGTGACCGCGTGGACGCCGGTCTGGCCCGGATCATCGACGTTCGGGTTGAAGACGTCGCAGTTGCCCAGCACGAGCCGGTCCTTGAAGTTCATTGTGGCGCCGATCGTGATGTCGAAGGTCTGGCCGGTCTGCTTGGCGACGAAGGCCGAGTAGTCGGCAAGAGCGTTGAAGTAGACCTCGACCACGCCCTGCACGTTGAACTCGCCCAGGCCGATCGCAAAGGGATCGGCCGAACCGAAGGCGTACTGCTGCTGCAGGTTGTTCGAGATCTGCAGTTGCAGCGAGCGGACCTTCGGCGAGGCAAGGCCGAACAGGCCGTTGACCACGATGTCGGCCGGCGTCGAGGGATCGTAGGCCGGCGTCGGCGCCGCATAGGTCGATGATGCGATCGCTGTCGTCGCCGTGGTCTCGCCCAGGGCCAGCAGGGAGAAGGTGATCTGGCCCGGGTTGCCGTTCTGGAAGGCGATCGAGACGTTGTCGACCATGCAGCCGGTCAGGCGACGATAAGGATCGGTGGCACCGCCCTCGTACTTCTCCTCAAGGGTGAACGTCGTGCCGGTTCGCACCGAGCCGACTTTGAGGACATTGGACACCCAGGGACTGCAGAACAGCGAGGCCCACAGCACGTCGCTGGCCGCGTCCCGGACCCAGGGCATCTCGATCTGCTTGGGATAGGTCGCGACACCCTGCACCATCGAGGCCGCCTGGCGGTCGGAACGCCGCTCGGGCGAGCGGGTATTGGGACGCTGCGGCGCGCCGCTGACGCGGATGTCGCGGGTGAGCAGGAAAGCCGGTGTCGCCGGCGTGGTGCCGACGGTCGCTTCGGTGATGACGGCGGTCTGCTTGTTGGCGCTGTCCAAGAGGCCTTCTCCCAAATTCCAGACAACAAAAAAGCCGCCCACGGCGGCGGTCAGATGCGGCTCGCGGCGCGTCAGATCGGCGGCGGCTCAGCCGACGTTAAAGGTCTCGTATCCGAGGGCCACGGCTTCGACCCACAGTCCCGCCTCGTCGTGCCCGCCGCCCATGGGCGCGGTCGAAGTGATACGAACGGTGCCATTACCAGCGGCGAAGCGGTCGTTGCGGAACCGGGCTCGCAGACCACCCGCGTAGGATTCGGCCAGATTGCGCATCGTCATGCCGGCGCCGAGCCGGGTCTTTAGGTAGAGCGTCACCTGGCCCTGCTCGCGCCAGAAGTTGAGGCCCGGCGCGCCGAACGTGTACTGATCCTCGGTGCCACCCGGAAAATCCAGCGCCACGAAGCCTTGCGAGACGTCCGGATTGTCACCCGTGTTGTAGAGATCCCTGATCGGCCAGCCGATGCCGAGATCGGCCAACCAGACGATGAGCCGGTCGCGGAATGCCATGCGCAGGGGGTCGCCGACAACCAGCCCCGTGGCGGTCGCGCCCAGCGGCACGCTGGCGATCGGATGAAGGCCATACATCATGTCCTGACCTTAGTTGGGCAGCCCCGTGGGCTTGATGAAGAACTGCAGCGCCGGATACACCTGGTCCCGCTGGACGCGCCGGGCGCCCCGTTTGCCCCACACTTTGATCCCGATGTTCAGGTTCACGTACTTGAAGTCGAAGAACAGTGCCTTGCCGAACCGGTTGACCAGGGCCCGCAGCACGACGCGATAGACGCCGCTCCTGGCCTGCCGACTGAGGGCC
>JAYSFH010000828.1:0-1746 GCA_041913405.1 Dongia sp.
CGACATTGGCGAGCTTCAATTCCGCCTGGCGCATCAGCAGCTGGGCCTTGGCCTGGCCGATGCCTTGCACCGCCTGCTGGGCCTTGGCCTTGGCGGCGGCGATCTCGGCCACGAGCTCGGCGGTGTCCATGCGCGCGACCACCGCGCCGCGCTCGACGAAGTCGCCTTCCTTGACCAGGATCTCGGCGACGCGTCCGGCGAATTTTGTGGCGACGGCGACGCGCTCCGCCTCGATCCGGCCGTTGGCGCGGGCCAAGCCGGCGGGAATCGCATCGGCTTGATCGGCATGCCAGCGGATGAAGAAGGCGGCGGCGACGGCGGCGATCACCGCCAGGATGACGAAGGGAACCAGACGCATGCTGAACTCACTCAGTTGTCCGGAGATGTGATCTGAATCCGCCGCTTGGGGCTTTGACTTGCGTCAAGCCGTGCCGATGACCCTCCTCCGAAAGGCCAGCGATTTCAACACGCTTTGCCGCTTGCCTCGTCGCGCTTCGCCCGCCATGCTCCGGCCATGCCTGAATCACCCCCCATCAAGGCAGCCCTGGTGACCGGGGCGGCGAAGCGTCTTGGGCGCGCCATCGCGCTGGGCCTTGCCGCCGACGGCTGGGATGTTGCCGTGCATTGCCACAGCTCGCTGGCCGAGGCCGAGGCGACCGCGAAGGACATTCGCGCGCTCGGTTGCCGCACCGTCGTGCTGCAGGCCGATCTCGGCAAGGAGTCCGAGGTCGAGACGCTGATCCCACGGGCGCGCGAGAAGCTTGGGCCGCTGACCTGCCTGGTGAACAACGCTTCCGTCTTCGAGATGGACAAGGTCGACACCGTGACGCGCGACAGCTGGGACCGCCATATCGAGACCGGTCTGCGCGCGCCGCTGGTCCTCAGCCAGGCCTTTGCGAAACAGCTGCCCGACGGCGCCGAGGGCAACATCGTCAACATGCTGGACCAGCGGGTCTGGAAGCTCACGCCGTACTTCCTGTCCTACACCGTCGCGAAGATGGGACTCTGGACATTGACCCGGACCCTTGCGCTGGCGCTGGCGCCGCGCATCCGCGTCAACGGGATCGGGCCAGGCCCGACTATGGCCAGCGAGCGGCAGACGGCGGAGCAGTTCGACGCCCAGACCAAGGCGGTGCCGCTCGGCCATGGCGCGACCCCCGAAGAGATTGCCGCCGGCGTGCGGTTCATTTTGTCCGCGCCGGCCATGACCGGACAGATGATCGCGCTGGACGGCGGCGAGCACCTGGCCTGGCAGCAATCCACGAAAGGCTTCATGCCGCGCGAGTAACAACCCCTGTGCCGGTCTGCCCCTGTGCCGGTTTACCCGTGTGCCGGTTTGAGCAAGAAGCCGGTCGCTTTGAGGATAACCCCGGGTGACAGCGCATGGGACTCGGGCGGGGCAAAACACTATAATGATGGCATGCGGCGGGCCGGCAGCCCGCGCACAGAAGCCCCAGAGCGCGGCTTCTTCATACGCTCGATGGTCGGGCCTGCCCCAGAGTGCGGCAACGTCTTCAGCTGTGGAGGGTTCTAACCGCATGAGTCAGGCTGAAAAAATCGCTGCGCATCCCACGACCGCGGCGGCGCGCATGATGAAGGTCTTGGTCCGCGATCTGGTCTTGCCGGCGCGGATCGGCGTCTATCAGCACGAAAAGCTGGGCACCCAGCGCGTGCGCATCAATCTCGAGCTGGTCGCGACCGAACACCCGGCGATCAAGGACGAGCTCAACAACGTCGTGAACTACG
>JAYSFH010000829.1:0-1744 GCA_041913405.1 Dongia sp.
CGCCGCGGTCGCGGCGAGCGACGGCTGGTATCTCGACTATCTGCAAAGCCTCTCCGAAGCCGATCTCGAAGAGCCGATCGCGTTCGTCTTCACCGATGGCGACCGCGGTTGTATGTCGCGTCAGGAGATCCTGACCCATGCAGCGATCCACGGCGCCTATCACCGCGGCGAGGTGGGGCGCATCCTGCGGCAGATTTCGGCGCCGCTCCCCTGGGACACCTTCGCGGTCTTCCTGCATCAGGCGGAACCGGAGCGGCGCGATCGGGCCGTGGCGGCCTAGCTCGGCCGGCACTATCTTAAACCGCGGCTGGCTTGGGTGCGCGCTGCGGCAGGGCGAGGTGCCCGGCCTTGATCCAGACTCTTGCACCGGAGGCGTGAGCCCTGGCGTCGAGGTGCGCGCCGGCGGGGAGACGCAGCCAGGATTGCGGCGTGAAGCTTTCGCCGGCTTCCTCGAAGCCGCCGTCGAGCACCAGCACTTCGATGCCGCCGGGGAGATCGAGCGCGATACGCGTATTCGCCGCCCAGCGTTCGAGCCGAACGTCTTCGCGCGCATCAAGGAACAGCGGGAAGGTTTCGACACCAGCGCGGTCCGGCACCGGGACAAAGCTGCGCTTGCTGGTATCGATCCGGACTTCGGTCCGGTCGTCGGCATCGAATTGCCAGAGCTTCACGAAGATGGTGCAGCCCGGCGCCGAGCCTGGCGTGTGGCGCGTGGTCGGCGGGTTGCGGACGTAGGAGCCCGGCGGGTAGTCACCGTGCTCGTCCTGGAACACGCCGTCCAGCACCAGGAACTCCTCGCCGCCGCCATGGGTATGCGGCGAGAAATGGCTGTCGGGCGCATAGCGCACGATCGAGGTGGCGCGTGCGACCTCGTCGCCGATGCGGTCGAGCATCCGGCGCTCGACACCAGCCATCGGCGAGGGAATCCAGGGCAGCGCCGCGGCATGCACCACGGCGCGTTGCGAGAAGTCGGCGTTCAGTTCCAAGGCAGGCTCCCGCCGGTTCGGTCGGCTTCATGTTGCCCGAACCGAATCTTGGACTAACCGGCGGGGGATTCAAGTCTCGGGTCAGCCGCCGAAACTAAAGCATGAGACGGCCTTGCCGCCGAGCAGGTCGCGGAAGCTGCGACGGCCCGGGTCGCGGCCCGCGGCGCCCGCGGCCACCATCAGCGGGATGAGATGGTCCTCGCGCGGATGGCAGGCCCGGCCGCCCGGCGCCTTCGACCATTCGGTGAGGCGGGCATTGCGCGTTTCCGCGTCAGCGCTGGTCACGGTCTCGTTCAGCCAGTCGTCGAAAGCCAGCGAAGCCTCGGCGCTGCGCCCGCTGAAGAACTCACGCAGGTTGTGATAGGAGCTGCCGCTGCCGATGATCAGCACGCCTTCGCCGCGCAGGGGTTCCAGCGCCTTGCCGATCGCGATATGCGCGGCCGGGTCGAGGTCGTGGCGCATCGAGAGCATCACCACCGGGATCTCGGCTGCGGGGTCGATGATCAGCTGCGGGACGAAGACGCCGTGGTCGAAGCCACGGGTCCCGTCGGTGCCGCAGTCGATCTTCGCCGCCTGCAGCAGGCCACGGACCCGCTCCGCCAAGTCCGGCGCACCGGGTGCCGGGTAGCTGAGGTGATAGGTATGCTCCGGGAAGCCGTAGTAGTCGAACAGCATGCCAGGCTTGGGGTTGGTGCTGACCGTCGGCCGGTCCTCCTCCCAATGGCCGGAGACCACCAGGATCGCCTTCGGTCGCTCCG
>JAYSFH010000830.1:0-1177 GCA_041913405.1 Dongia sp.
TCCGCCGGCGAGGTCCACATGCCCGGCCGGCCGAAGGACATTCCAGGCCTCAAGGCTTTCGCGATCGCCTCGCAGCGCATCTTCGCCAACGCCCGCCCCGCCGGCGTCAAGGTGCATGGCGGCGCGCCGGTGATCGAGCAGGGCATGGTCGAGGATGACTTCAAGGAAATGGCCGCGGCCGGTGTCACCCTGCTGGGCGAAGTCGGCCTCGGCGGGGTCAAGACCGGCGACGAGGCGAAGAAGATGGTCGCCTGGGCCCGCAAGTACGGCATCCAGAGCACCATCCACACCGGCGGCCCCTCGATCCCCGGCTCGGGGCTCATCGACAAGGACGTGATCCTGGAAGCCGACCCGGATGTGATCGGCCATATCAACGGCGGCCACACCGCCCTCCCCGACTCCCAGATCCGCTGTCTCTGCGAAGGCTGCAAACGCGGATTGGAGATCGTGCACAACGGCAACGAGCGCGCCGCGCTCTATACCCTGCGCACGGCGCGCGAGATCGGCGATCTCCACCGCGTCATCCTCGGCACCGACGCGCCGGCAGGCTCCGGCGTGCAGCCGCTCGGCATCCTGCGCATGGTCTCGATGCTCTCCTCGATCGGCGAGGTTCCGGCCGAGGTGGCACTCTGCTTTGCGACCGGCAACACCGCGCGGATGCGCAAGCTGGATGTCGGTTTGATCGAGAAAGGCTGGTCCGCCGATTTCGTGTTCCTGGACAAGGCGCAGCATTCGGCCGGCAAGGATCTGCTGGAGAGCATCCAGCTCGGCGACCTGCCGGGCGTCGGCATGACGATCATCGACGGCATCGTCCGCACCCAACGGAGCCGCAATACCCCACCGGCGACCAAGGTGCCGAGTTTGACCAAGGGATAACCGCCATGCGCCACTTCCTTGCTCTGAGCATCGTCCTCCCATTGCTGGCGGGCTTAGGGACTCTTGCCCTCGCACAGGATTCATCGACCCAGAGCCTAGACCTCGAGCTCACTTACTGGAGAACTATCCGCGACAACGACGATGCGGGTGGCTATGAGCTTTACTTGGCCAAATTTCCCAACGGCTATTTCCGCGAACTGGCTGTCGCCCGGTTGACTGCTTTGAAAAAGGCGACCGTGGATGGCGAAGTAACTCGAGCATCGGCCGACGATGAAGTTGGTGCATCCGCATACTCCTGGAC
>JAYSFH010000830.1:1187-1737 GCA_041913405.1 Dongia sp.
ATCGTACCGAAATCTCGATCGGCGTCATGGAAATCGTTCGTAAAGCCCAGTCGCGTATTCAAGCCTTCCAGTTTACAGGAGTGCCGACAGGCATGCTGATCGACTTCAGCCTCAGCAAAAGGGACAAGTCGCCGGTAATCACCATCAACGTTTCTTCGGACACAGCAAGTTTGGAATCGGGCGTGACTGCTTTGACGTGCCCCGAACTGCTCAACCTAATTCGCTACCTAATAGCAGATGGCAACGCTACGCACTTCGCACAGGGGATACGGGACCGCAAAGTCGACCTCACTTCAATAGATCAGGAAGTTGTGACTGCTGCGTGCAACAGCGTAATGAACGACATCGCTACCGCCTTGGACCGGGATTCCTTCACGCAGCTTTCGGAATTCGAAGCGCGAGCGGATCTGTGTCGCGAGAGTGTCCTGATCGAAGCTGGTGTTGGTTCTAGTTCTGCGCCAGAGACCATACAACGCTGTAAAAGAGGGTTGAGCGCCGCCGACTGAAGGTGCCGGGCTTCGGTGCCAGTTTACTAAATTACCGGAATTGG
>JAYSFH010000831.1:0-1734 GCA_041913405.1 Dongia sp.
CTTGTCGGTGCCGGCGTCGCCCGAGAGGTTGTCGTTGCCGGTGCCGCCGTCGAGCACGTCGTTGCCGCCGCCGCCGGTGGCGGTGTCGTTGCCGCCGTAGAGGTACATCGTGTTGTGCTGCCAGTCGCCGTTCACGGTCTCGCTGGCGTTCGATCCGTAATAGGTCGTGTAGTACTGCTGAATCATGATCGACGGATCGAACTGGGTCGGATCGTAAGGCAGGGTGGTGGTCGGCTGGTTGGTGACGAGCGCCATGATCTGAAAGACCTCCTTGGGGGTCGGATGGAAGTTGCAGAAGCATTCGGTTGACGTTGGTGACGGGTAGTCTCGCCACCCCCGCGAGCCGTTCGACCCCATGGGCAGGCTTGTGCGATCAGTCACACCGTTCGGTGTGAAATCGATTATTTGCCTAAAATCAGAGAGTTAATATCGATCGGCCGACGGAAATTCAGCGCGGCCAGGCCGGCACGCGGATATCGGCAGCACAGTCGCCGCGGGCGGCCTTGCCGGAGACCGCCAGGCTGTCCTCGGTCAGGCCCTGGGCGATGCCGCTGCGCTTCAGCCGGATGCGGATTTCCTGCAAGGCCGTGCTGCCTTCGCCCCTGCTGCAGTCGAGCATCAGCGCCCGGGCACTGCCGCGGCCGAAATCGCGTTCGAAGGCGTCGAGCAGCTGCTTGCGCTTGATGGTGCCCCCCGCTTCCTCGGCGAGCAGGCGGGCGAGCCCGCTGCGTTCCACCTCGCGCAGCAGCACGATGGCGGTCGCGAAGTAGTCCTCCACCGGAAGGCCGGAGCAGGTGCCGTGCTTCCACCATTCATGCCGGTCGAGGCCGACCACGACGCCCGGCATCGCCTGCTCGAGATCCGTGCCGCTCGCCTGCGAGAGCTTGACCGGCGGCATCTTCAGCCAGTTGCCGGCATCGAGCGTGATCATGGATTTGCGGTTGCCCGCGTTGGCGATGCAGAAGGCGTCGTCGGCATTGCGCTTGCCGTCGCCGTTCGCATCCCAGTCGGGCCATAGCCCGTGCAAGGTGAAACGCGGCTTATCCTTGGGCGCAATCTTGCATTCGGCCTTGGCCGCGCGGTCGGCACAGAAGCCCGGCTGCCAGGACAAAGCGAGGGTATATGTGTCTTCGGCAAGAGCGCGATCGCCGAGCAGCGGCAATCCCAGCAGCAGCAGGCCGATCAGGAAGGCGCGCCGGACTTGGCTGGAAGGGCCCGGCACTTCGCACTCTTACTTGAATTGGACCTTGGCGACCTCGTAGGACTTCGAGCCGCCGGGGGTCGTCACCTCGACGGAGTCGCCGACCTTCTTGCCCACAAGCGCACGCGCCAGGGGCGCGGTGATGGCGAGGCGCTTCGACTTGATGTCGGCCTCGTCCTCGCCGACGATCTGATAGGCGCTCTTCTCGTCGGTGTCCTCGTCGATGAGGGTGACGGTGGCGCCGAACTTGATCACCTTGCCGGAGAGCTTGGAGACGTCGATCACCTCGGCCCGGCTGATCTTGTCCTCGAGTTCGAGCACGCGGCCTTCGATGAAGCTCTGGCGCTCGCGCGCGGCGTGGTACTCCGCATTTTCGGAGAGATCGCCGTGCTCACGCGCTTCCGCGATCGCCCGGATGATGGCGGGGCGCTCGACCGTCTTCAGATTCTTCAGCTCTTCTTCCAGGCGGCCGTAGCCGTCGGCGGTCAACGGGATCATGTTCATGTTTACTAGTTCAGAAACGCACAAACGAC
>JAYSFH010000832.1:0-1734 GCA_041913405.1 Dongia sp.
GAACGGCACTTCGCTCCAGACATAGCCCATCTCATTGCTGTTGGGCTTGCGCGAGTATTCCAGCAGCCAGGTCTTGCCGGTCTTGGTGTCGACCAGCATGTTGACCTTGGTGCGGCCGTGGACCAGGTCGCGGTCCGGCTGGTCCAGGACCATGAGGATGTAGCGGTTGCCGGCCGGCTCGATGACCGGCGTCGGCACCAGCTCATCGGCATAATTCTGGGCGAAAGCGGGGCCGGCGGATACCAACGCCAAGAGGCCGGCAAATGCGAGTTTGGTCACGATCTTCCTCCGAAACCGACCTGATTGGATTGTCTCACCGCGCATCCAGGCCGAACAAGTATCAATTCCCGTGCCAAATACCCGTTAATCATGGCTGATCTGCCGGTTGGCCGCATTGAAACCCCCGGTTCCGGCCGGTAAGGTCGCTGGTAACACTCGAATCCTGGCAAAAATGACCGATACGCTGCGCATTTCCCTGGCCCAGTTCAACCCGACCGTCGGTGACGTCGCGGGCAATGCCGATTTGGTTCGCAAGGCCCGCAAACAGGCCGCCGCCGATCAGGCCGACCTCGTGATGCTGAGCGAGCTCTTCCTCTGCGGCTACCCGCCGGAGGACCTGGTATTGAAGCCCGCCTTCCAGCAGGCCTGCCGCGCCGCGGCCGAGCAGCTGGCGGCCGAGACCGCCGACGGCGGCCCGGCGGTGCTGCTGGGATTGCCCTGGGCCGACGAAGGCAAGCTCTACAACGCGGTGGCGCTGCTGGACGGCGGCAAGGTCGCCGCGACCCGGTTCAAGGCGGACCTTCCGAATTACGGCGTGTTCGACGAGAAGCGGGTGTTCTCGGCCGGCGGCAACCAGAGCCCGATCAACTTCCGCGACGTGCGGCTGGGCCTGCCGATCTGCGAGGACATCTGGGGCTCGGAAATCGTCGAATGCCTGGCGGAATCCGGCAGCGACATCCTGCTGGTCCCGAACGGCAGCCCCTACGAGCATGACAAGCTCGACGTGCGCACCAACCTGGTGAAGCGCCGGATCGAGGAGAATGGGCGGCCGATCGTCTATCTGAACCAGATCGGCGGCCAGGACGAGGTGATCTTCGACGGCGCCAGCTTCGTGATGAACGGCGACCAGAAGATCGCGGTGCAGATGCCGGCCTTCGCCGAGGCGCAGACCCTCACGGTCTGGAAGCGGAAGGGGAACAACGGCTGGGCCTGCGAGTCCGGCTTGATGGCGCCGCAGCCGAGCGTGCTCGAAAGCGTCTACCAGGCGATGATGCTGGGCCTGCGCGACTATGTGAACAAGAACCGATTCCCCGGCATCCTGCTTGGCCTCTCCGGCGGCATCGATTCCGCGATCTCGGCGGCCGTCGCAGTGGATGCGCTGGGATCCGACCGCGTGCGCGCCTTCATGCTGCCTTCGCCCTATACCAGCGACGACAGCATCGTGGACGCGCAGAAATGCGCCGACCTGCTCGGTATCCAGCATGAATCGATCAACATCGGGCCGGCCATGCAGGCCTTCGAGACCATGCTGAAGGATGTCTTCGCCGGCCGGAACAGCGACGTCACCGAGGAGAATATCCAGAGCCGCATCCGCGGCGTCTCGCTGATGGCGATCTCCAACAAGCTGGGCTCGATGCTGCTCACTACCGGCAACAAGTCGGAAATGTCGGTCGGCTACGCGACGCTCTACGGCGACATGTGCGGCGGCTATTCGGTCCTGAAGGACATCTACAA
>JAYSFH010000833.1:0-1730 GCA_041913405.1 Dongia sp.
AGGACATCGAGTTCACGGTGCAGCAGGGCAAGCTCTATATGCTGCAGACCCGCAACGGCAAGCGCACCGCGCAGGCCGCGCTGAAGATCGCGGTCGATCTCTGCAACGAAGGTCTCATCGACCGGAAGACTGCCGTCGCCCGCGTCGATCCCGCCTCGCTCGACCAGCTGCTGCATCCGCGCCTCGATCCAAAGGCGAAGAAAGAGGTGATCGCCCGCGGTCTACCGGCTTCGCCCGGCGCCGCTTCGGGCAAGGTCGCCTTCACCGCCGACGAGGCCGAGGATCGCGCCGCCAAAGGCGAGCGCGTGATCCTGGTCCGTGTCGAGACTTCGCCTGAGGACATCCACGGCATGCATGCCGCGGCCGGCATCCTGACCACCCGCGGCGGCATGACCAGCCACGCGGCGGTGGTGGCGCGCGGCATGGGCCGCCCTTGCGTCTCCGGCGCTGGCGACCTCCGGGTCGATGACGTGAAAAAGACCATGGTGGTGCGCGGCAAGACCATCGGCGCCGGCGACATCGTCACCATCGACGGGGGGACCGGCGAGGTGATGTTCGGCGAGGTGCCGACCATCGAGCCCGAGCTCTCCGGCGATTTCGCCAACCTGATGGCCTGGGCCGACGGCTTCCGCAAGCTGAAGGTCCGCACCAATGCCGAGACCCCGCTCGATGCCCGCACCGCGCGGCAGTTCGGCGCCGAGGGGATCGGCCTCTGCCGCACCGAGCATATGTTCTTCGACAGCGACCGCATCGTCGCCATGCGCGAGACCATCATGGCCGAGGATGTCGAGGGCCGGAAGAAGGCGCTGGCGAAGCTCCTGCCGATGCAGCGCCAGGACTTCATCGAGCTGTTCCAGATCATGCGCGGCCTGCCGGTGACAATCCGTCTCCTGGATCCGCCGCTGCACGAGTTCCTGCCGCACAGCAAGGTGGAGCTGGCGGAAGTGGCCGCCGCCTCCGGCCTCTCGGTCGATTGGGTCACGCAGCGCGCGGCGCAGCTCAAGGAATCGAACCCGATGCTGGGCCATCGCGGCTGCCGGCTCGGCATCACCTATCCCGAGATCTACGAGATGCAGGCCCGGGCGATCTTCGAGGCGGCCGCAGAGGTCAAGAAGAAGCAGGGCGAGACTTCGGAAGCCGAGATCATGATTCCGCTGGTCGGCATCCCGAAGGAGCTCTCGCTGATGCGCGCCGTGATCGACAAGGTCGCGCGCGAGGTGCAGAAGGAAAGCGGCGTCGAGCTGCCTTATTCCGTCGGCACCATGATCGAGCTGCCGCGGGCCTGCCTGCTCGCCGACCAGATCGCCAAGGATGCCGCCTTCTTCAGCTTCGGCACCAACGATCTCACCCAGACCACCTACGGCCTCTCCCGCGACGATGCCGGCCGCTTCCTGCAGGCCTACGAGCGCCAGGGCATCATCCGCCAGGACCCCTTCATCAGCCTCGACCCGGAAGGCGTCGGCGAGCTGGTGAAGATCGCGGCCGAGCGCGGCCGCAAGACCCGCGCCAACATCAAGCTCGGCATCTGCGGCGAGCACGGCGGCGACCCGGCCTCGATCCACTTCTGCGCCGAGGTCGGCCTGGACTACGTCTCCTGCTCGCCCTACCGCGTACCGATTGCGCGGCTGGCGGCGGCCCAAGCCGCGCTCACCGGCGACCAGTCCGGCCGCAAGGGCGAAGGCTGAGCCTAGAGACAAGATCGTGCCGACACTCGGGGAACTCAGGGCCGG
>JAYSFH010000834.1:0-490 GCA_041913405.1 Dongia sp.
GGAGGATGACCGCGAAGCCCAGCGGCACGCCGAACACGCCGGCCGAGATCGGCTGGATGCCGAACCACAGCTCGATCGGCGAGGTGACGCCGAACACGCTCCGCAGCCAGGGCTGCGTCGTGGCCATGTAGTAGAACGTGATCCCCAGGCCGGCGATCATGCCCAGCGCCGCGGCGATGCCGGTGGCGCGCTTCCAGAAGATGCCGAGCACCAGGGCCGGGAAGAACGCCGCCGCCGCGAACGAGAACGCCGCGGAGACCAGGAACAGGATGTCGGCCGGCTTCTGTGCCGCCACGCCCGCCGCGGCGAGGGCCACGACCAGCAGCAGCATCTTGGACAGCATCACCCGGCGCGCCGTGGGGGCGTTCGGGTCGATCATCTTGTAGTACAGGTCGTGCGACAGCGCGTTGGCGATCGTTAGCAGCAGGCCGTCCGCCGTGTAGAGCGCCGCCGCGAGGCCGCCCGCTGCAACCAGGCCGGAGATCACGTA
>JAYSFH010000834.1:500-1727 GCA_041913405.1 Dongia sp.
GCACGATGATGTCGCCGCCGATCTTCATCTCGCCGAGCTGCAGGATGCCGTCGCCGTTGATGTCCGTGACGGACAGCAGCGTCGGGTCGACCTTGTTCCACGCCGATATCCAGTACGGCAGGTTGTTGAACGCGCTGCCCACGACGTTGTTGAACATCTCGTACTTCACCAGCACCGCCAGGGCAGGCGCCGTGAAGTACAGCAGGAAGATGAAGAACAGCGACCAGAACACCGACTGGCGCGCCTCCTTGACGCTCGGCGTCGTGTAGTAGCGCATCAGGATGTGCGGCAGCGCCGCGGTGCCCACCATCAGGCAGAAGATCAGCGCGAGGAAGTTGCGCCGCGAGGTGTCGTAGGTTTCCTGCGCCTTGGCGTCGCCCTTCGGGTCGCCCGCGAAGATCGCCGCGTGCCGCGGCATGCCACCGAGCGGCTTGTTGCCGTTGTCCGCCGCGGTCTTGGCGGCGGTCCAGGCCTTCACGGCCGCTGCCTCGTCCTTCGGCACGGCGGCCAGCGCCTTCTCGGCGGCTTCGACCTCGGTGACCGGTGCATTGGCGGCACGCAGGTCCGCCAGCTTCTTCTCGGCGGCGGCGCGATCGGCGACCAGGGCGGGGCCCGGGTTCTTGATCTTGGCGTCGAGCGCCGCGGAGCGGTCTGCGAAGACCTTGCGGACTTCCAGCTCCTTCGGGTCGTTCATCAGCTGCGCCTCCTTGGCCGAGACCTTCTCCAGCTGGAAGCCGTAGATGGCCTGGGGCACCGGCACGCTGGTCTGCTTGACCGACAGCCACACCACCGGGATCAGGTACGCGATGATCAGGATGATGTACTGCGCCACCTGCGTCCAGGTGACGGCGCGCATGCCGCCCAGGAACGAGCACACCAGGATGCCGGCCAGGCCCAGGAAGATGCCGATCTCGAAGGCCACGCCGGTCAGGCGGCTGGTGATGATGCCCACGCCGTAGATCTGCGCCACCACGTAGGTGAAGGAGCAGAGGATGGCCGCGACGATGCCGATGAAGCGCGGCAGGTTGCCGCCGTAGCGCTCGCCCAGGAAGTCGGGAATCGTGAACTGCCCGAACTTGCGCAGGTAGGGCGCGAGGAACAGCGCCACCAGGCAGTAGCCGCCGGTCCAGCCCATGATGAAGGCCAGGCCGGAATAGCCGGTCAGGTACAGCGTGCCCGCCATGCCGATGAACGAGGCGGCCGACATCCAGTCGGCGCCGGTGGCCA
>JAYSFH010000835.1:0-1726 GCA_041913405.1 Dongia sp.
GCGCCATGTCCACGGAATAGCCGTTGCGCTCCAGGTCGCGCTTGACGACCAGGCAGAGGCCCTGGTCGTCGTCGATGTAGAGGACGCGCGGCATCGATCGAGACATCAGAGCACGACTTTCACAGCTCGGGCACCTGCACGACGGAGAAGAACAAACCGAGCTGGCGGATCGCGTTGGCGAAGTTCTCGTAGTTGACCGGCTTGGTCACGTAGACATTGGCGCCGAGATCGTAGCAGCGCTGGATCTCGTTCTTGTCGTCGGTGGTGGTGAGGACGATGACCGGGATGCGCTCGGTCTTCGGCGTCTCCTTCAGCTTCTTCAGGATGTCGACGCCCGACATGTCCGGCAGGTTGAGGTCGAGCAGAACCATGTAGGGCTTGCCGTTCCGTACCCCCGGCTGGCCGCTGCCGCCCAGCAGGTAATTCAGCGCCGGCTGCCCGGAGCCGAACTTGATGATCTCGTTGCTGACGCCGGCGCGGCGGATGTTGCGCTCGATCAGGGTCGCGTGCCCCTCGTCGTCCTCGATCATGATGATCGTCAGTGGTTCCTGCTTGCTCATGCTGCCATTTCTCCCTGGGCGACCGGCTGTCGCGCCATCCACAATTTTGAAAGCACCAAAGTAAAGACCGAGCCGCCGCCCGGCGCGTCGTCGAGCTGGATCGTACCGCCGATGCGCCGCGCCAGGCCGCGCGAATGCGCGAGCCCGATGCCCTCGCCCGGCTTGTCCTGGACCCCGGCGCGGCGGAACAGGTCGAACACCCGCTCGCGGTCGGCCGGCGCGATGCCGCGGCCGTTGTCGATCACGCTGATCCGGATCTCGCGCGGCGTCTCCTCGGCCTTGACCTCGATCCGGCCCGGCACGCCGTCGCGCAGGTATTTCAGCGCGTTGTCCACCAGGTTGGAGAGGATCTGCTCGATCGCCATGCGGTCGCTGCGGACCGCCGGCAGGCGGCCGACGATGAGTTCGGCACCGGCTTCCCGCAATCGGTGCTCGACGTCCGCGGCGATCACCGTCAGCACCTCGCCGAGCTCGACCCGCTGGATCGCGAGCTCGCGGCGGCCCGCGCGCGACAGGGTCAGGATCGCCTTGATGAGGCCGTCCATCTTGCCGATCGAGGTCTTGATGAAATGGATCGCCTCGTCGAAGTCCTTGCGCAGGATGCCGACATCGACCTCGCCCTTGACCTCGGCCGCTTCGGCGAAGTCGCTGGGCCCTTGCGGCGGATCGAGGCGCTCGAAGATCTGGTCGCGCAGCACCTCGAGTTCGCTGGTGAAGCCCATGATGTTGACCAGTGGCGAGCGGAGATCGTGGGTCACGACATAGGCGAAGCGCTGCACCTCCTGGTTGGCGGCTTCAAGCTCCGCCGTCCGTTCCTGAACGCGCGTTTCCAGGCTCTCATTCAGCGCCTTCAACGCCTCCTCGCGCTCGATGATGGCATTGGTGCTGCGGCGGAACAGGAGGTAGGAGGCATAGGCGAGCGCGGCAATCGCGAGCACGCCGGCGCTGTTCACGACCACGAGCGCGATCTCGTAAAAGGTGGTTTTAGCCCGTCGCTCGTCGAGCAGACGGCGTTCCTCCGCGACGAGCGCGCGGTAGACCTCGATCACATCCTGCATCACCCCGAGTCCGCGACCGGCCTTCACGATCGCCATGGCCTCGGGCCGGCGATTCTGCAGCGCGAGCTCGACCGTCGAGGCCATCTCCTGGAGCTTCTCGGCGAAGAG
>JAYSFH010000836.1:0-1721 GCA_041913405.1 Dongia sp.
GGTGCCGGTGAAGTAGCGGGCATTCCGCAGGAGCGGTCCGGACCTTCGGTCCAACTTGTTTGCCATTGCCGCGCTCCATAGATTGACCGGTCTCGGCTGCGACACGGCAGTCACCCGCCAATAGCAAGTCCATGGCCTCGACCCTGCGCCGCCCGGCCCCGCATCGTCGCTCGCTCATCCCGCGCATTCTGCGCTGGCTCGGCTTGGCGCTCGCCTGGCTCATCGTGGCCGGGCTGGTCGGCTGGTCCGTCGCCGCTCTGTACATCGACCTGCCGGTGCCGGGCCTGCGGCTGCCCGCGGCGGTCGGCTTTGCAGTGGCGGTGCTCGCCGTGCTCGTCCTGGTCCGCGGCGCAGGACGCAAGATGCTGGCCTGCCTGCTGGGCTTCGCGGCAGTGCTGGCCTGGTGGTTCGCCATCTCGCCGTCGAACGACCGGAATTGGCAGACGGATGTCGATCGCACGGCTTGGGCGGACATCGCGGGCGACCGCGTGACGATCCACAATGTCCGCAATTTCGACTACCGCACGGAGACCGATTACACCCCGCGCTGGGAGACCCGCAGCTATGACCTGTCTCAAGTGCGCGGCGCCGACCTGTTCATCACCTATTGGGGCTCGCCGTGGATCGCGCATCCGATCGTGAGCTTTGAATTCGCCGGCGGCGACCACGTCGCTTTTTCCATCGAGACCCGCAAGCAGGTGGGCGAGGAATACTCCGCCTTCAAAGGTTTCTTCCGGCAGTACGAACTCATCTACATCATTGCCGACGAGCGGGATGTGATTCGGCTGCGGACGAACTACCGGACGGGCGAGGAAGTCTATCTCTACCGGACGACCGCTACGGCGGTGTCGGCCCGGACCGTGTTTCTCGACTATCTGCGCAGCGCCAACCTGCTCAACGCGCAGCCGGCCTTCTACAACGCGGCGACCAGCAACTGCACCTCCAACATCCGGATCCATACCAAGGCGGCGGTCGGCGACAAGATCGCCCCGTGGAACTGGAGGCTGCTGCTGAACGGCAAGGCCGATGCGTTCGCCTACGCGCATGGCCGCTTGGTCGGTGACGTGCCTTTTCCCGCTGTGAAAGAGCAGGCTCATATCAACGACGCCGCCCGGGCGGCTGACCGCGCCGCCGATTTCTCGGCCCGCATCCGGCAGGGCCGGATCGGGTTCTGAACAGCCGCTCGACTGACTAGATCGTCAGCAGCCTGAGCCCGGCATTGCCGGCGCGTTCCTCGCCGTCGCTTTCCGGCGACGGCGGCGGTGCCGGCCAGTCCTGGGCCAGGGCGCGGAGCTCACCCAGCAGTGCGGCCTCGGCAGGGTCGGTGAGATGACGCGGATGGGGGAGCGGGATCGCGCGGTCGAGGGCGATGCGGCCGGATTCCGGCGCCAGCGCGATCACCCGACTGGAGAGCTCGATCGCCTCGGCGAAGTCATGGGTCACCATGACGATGGTGGGCTTCTCAGCCTGCCAGAAGGCCACCAGGCGCGCGCGAAGCCGCTCGGCCCGCGTGCTGTCGAGGGAGATCAGCGGCTCGTCCAGGAGCAGCAGATCCGGTTTGGCGAGCAAGGCGCGGGCGAGGGCGGCCCGCCGCTGCATGCCGCCGGAAAGCTGGCGCGGCAGAGCGTCGGCACTGCCCTGGAGCTCGACCAGGTCGAGCAGGGCGAGGGCCGCGCTGCGGGCGCCGGGCGCGGCGATCAGCAGCAGGTTGTCGAGGATGC
>JAYSFH010000837.1:0-1720 GCA_041913405.1 Dongia sp.
GAAGAGCTGCCCTCGACCGGGCTCGAGGCGCCGAAGCCCGACTACCAGATCACCTGGCCGAAGGATCTCTCCGAGACTGATCCAGACATCGCGCGCAGGGACCTGCCGGTGTCGCTCACCCAGATCCTGGGCGACCTCGATCGGATCCAGGCAGACCTGAAGCCGATCGACGCGGAACTCGCGGTCACCTCATTCCTGTGGATGGTGAAGGACGGGCTGAAACTGGACCCGGTCCGCAACCGCATGATCTGGGATTACCTGAACCTCTACATGTACCCGTGGCGCTATCGCGACCTCGAGCGGCTGGCCGCGTTCCAGAACCGGGTGCTGAAGAAATACGCGCAGGAACGGGGCATCGATTTCATCGACGTCGCAGGCAATATGCCCTTCGACCCCGACCTCTATGCCGACGGCGTCCACACGACCTATCCCGGCACGCGCATGAAGGGCTGGGTGATCCTGCAGCAGCTCGTCCCCCTGATCGAGGCGCGCCTGAACTCGGGCGCCTGGCCGAGACCCCAGCCCGTGATGGAGAACGCCCCACCGTGGTTCAGGACACCGCCGCGCCGCATCGAGGTCCGCTGCCAGTAGCAATCCGCATGCGCACGCAACGGCGCCGTTCCATTGCGGTTGACTCCCGCCCGGTGCAACCAATCCCACGAGGACGTCTTGCGCACTTCATTTCTCGCCTCCCTTGCCATCGTTGCTTCCTCTTTCTCCACCGCAGCCCTTGGGAACTCCTGGCAAGCCCAGCAGATGCTCGATCCCGCCTCGCCGTTCCTTTGCCGGCAGGCGGACGTGTCTAACGTCGTGCTGGAATTCAGGGAGACCGGTCGCGAGCTGATGGTGAAGACTCCGCAGAACGGCATCTTCGCCGTTCCCATCGCCGCCGACGGCTTCATCAGCGGAGCCATTGCCGTCCCGGTGGGACGGCGGTACTTCGCGGTCGATCTGACAGGCAACGTGAAGAACCGGGCGCTGCAGATCTACAACAGGGAGTATGCCTGCCGGTTCGAGCTCCGGCCGACGCAATAGCCGCACGCGATTGCCACACGCCCGGCCGGCGGGGCATGGTGAGCCACGCCGCGGGAGGCGAAGGGGGAGAGAGACCGTGCGGACATTGGGCAACATACTGTGGCATGTGCCATTCCTCGGCTTCCTCACCGCAGCCTTCTACTGGCTGCTCGGCCTGCTGCTCACCCTGCTGGTCGTCACCGCGCCGCTCGGACTCGGATTGATGGAGTTCGGCAAGTTCCTGCTGGCGCCGTTCGGCAACGAGATGGTGAGCAAGTCGGACCTCGACATGCCGCAGAACCCGCTGTGGCGCGCCTACTCCACGCTGGTCATGCTGATCTATCTGCCCTTCGGCGTCGTCTTCGTCGTCCTGAGCGCAATCCAAGTTTTTGCGCTGTGCTTCTCCATCGTCGGAATCCCGGTCGCGCTTGTGATCGCCAAGTCGCTGGGCACGGTACTCAATCCCGTGAACAAGGTCTGCGTTCCGTCGGAAGTGGCCGAGGAGATGGCTCGGCGCAACGCCCGCGCGGAGATCGACCGGCGCCGCGGCTGACCAGCATCGCGATCAGCAGGAGGCAGTATCCGAAAAGGGTTCACGACCTGGCAAAGCCTGGCGCTGTTGCGCCAGCTCTTCGGCCAGCCGCTTCTCGGCATAGGCCCGTTGCGCCGCGTCGAGCTGGCCGCTCGCGAGCTGCTTCGTCAGGTT
>JAYSFH010000838.1:0-1716 GCA_041913405.1 Dongia sp.
AAAGCCTGCTTGTCGCCGACATTGAAGTCGACGCCCTGGGTCTGCGCACCATCGCGCAGGGTCGTGTCGAACAGGTAAACGCGCTTGTCGTCGGACATGTTTCAGGTCGCCATCGAGATTGACCCGGTTTTCAGCATATGGAACCTTGGGGGTCAAGCAGACCTCCCAAAATAAGCCCCAAATGCCTGATTTCGCGAACCTTCTGCCCTTCCTGGCCGCCGCCCTGGCGCTCAATCTGACGCCCGGCGCCGACATGACCTATGTGATCGCCCGCTCGGCGACCCAGGGCCGCTCGGCCGGCATCGCCGCCAGCTTCGGGGTGGCCGCGGGCTCCTTCGCCCACAGCCTGCTGGCCGCCTTCGGGGTCGCCGCCCTGGTGGCGCAGTCGGAAGCCGCCTTCATCGCGATCAAGGTCGGCGGGGCGCTCTATCTCCTCTACCTCGCCTGGAAGGCGATCCGCGCCAGCGCCAATGCCGTGGCCCTGAAGAACCTCCCGCCGGTCAGCACCGGGCGGGTCTTCGCCGAGGGCGCGCTCACCAACCTGCTCAACCCGAAGGTGGCGCTGTTCATCCTCGCCTTCCTGCCGCAATTCGTCGATCCCGCCCGCGGCTCGGTCATCGTGCAAATCCTGGTTCTAGGCCTGATCTTCAACATCGGCGGCACCACCGTGAACTGCGTCGTCGCGGTCTCGGCGGGGGCAGCCGCCTCGATGCTGCGCGGCTCCGAACGCTTCGCCCGCTGGCTCAACCGCTTCACCGCCCTCGTCTTCGTCGGCCTGGCCCTGCGCCTCGCCTTCGCCGAGCGGCGCTGATCTTGCAGGTCGTCGTTATCGGTGCCGGCGCCGCCGGCATGGTCGCGGCGCTCCGGCTCTCCGAAAAAGGCTGCACCGTCACACTGATCGAGCAAGGCGAGATCCCGCATCCGCGCGCCGCCTCCTTCGACCAGCATCGCATCATCCGCCACATGTATCCCGGGTCGGATGGCTATGCCCGGCTGGTGGACCATGCCTTCGCCGCCTGGGACCGGCTCTGGGAGCGCTTAGGCCGCAAGCATCTCGCCGAGACCGGTGTGCTCGCGGTCTCCAACGATCCCGGCGACTGGACCGACCGCGGCCGCGAAGGGCTCGACCGGCTCGGCATTCCCTATCACCTCTGGGACGTGGCGGAGTTGCGCCGGCGCCTGCCGCAATTCCAGTTCCCCGATCGCGCCACCGGCATCTTCACCGATCGCGGCGGCGCCCTTTTCCCCGATCGCATCGCCACCGACCTTGCAGTTGCGCTGCGGCAAAGCGGCGTCACCCTGGTGCCACGCGAGAAGGTCGTCAGCGTCGATTCCGCCTCCGGCCGCGTCGCCACCGAAAGCGGCGCCGTCTTCCTCGGCGACCGCGTGGTCTTCTCCGGCGGCGCCTGGGCCTCGAAGCTATTCCCGGACTTCGCCGCGTCGCTGGTGACCTATCGCCAGGCCGTGCTCTATGTGGCCGCGCCGGCGAAATGGGCGCCGGCCTGGGCCGAGACTCCGGTCATCGTCGACCTCGGCGGCGAGAGCGGTTGCTACATCCTGCCGCCGGTCGAAGGCAGCGACATGAAGATTTGCGCGCCCGATCACCGGCGCCGCGGCGATCCCGAGCTGCATGCCGCCCTCGACGAGAACGAGGATCAGGCGATCCGCGCCTTTTTCCGCTACTCGCTGCCCGATGTCGCGGACTACCGCAGGCTC
>JAYSFH010000839.1:0-1714 GCA_041913405.1 Dongia sp.
TGTGCACCCGCTTGGTGTAACCCGTCCCCTATGGGAATGATCAAGCGCTGGCTGCGGACGCGCCGCAGAACACGGAAGAAAGAGGCGCGGCGGGCCATGCCCGCCGTGGCCGCGGCGATCGAGCTGGGCTGGGAAAGTTCGGGCGGCCTGGAGCGGCGTTCCTACCCGAGCTATGAGCTCTATGCCGAGCACCAGAAGGCCAAGCTCGGCGACAAGCGCGGCCTGGCCTTCTACGACCCCCGCCTGATCGAGGCGTTGCAGCCGCGCCTCGCCGCCTTGGCCCTGAAGCCGGCCAGCAGCGTGCTCTGCCTCGGCGCCCGCAGCGGCGCGGAATGCAAGGCCTTCATCGCTCTCGGGCATTTCGCGATCGGCATCGATCTCAATCCCGGTCCGGACAATCGCTACGTGATGGTCGGCGATTTCCATGACCTGCAATTTGCCGACGCCTCGGTGGACGTGGTCTACACCAACGCGCTGGACCATGCTTTCGATCTCCAGCGGATCCTCGCCGAGGTGCGGCGCGTGCTGAAGCCCGACGGGCGCTTCATCGCCGATCTGGTCGATCCGGGTGAGCGCGGCCCCGGCGATTTCGAATCGATCTGGTGGTCCAGCATCGATGTCGTGATCGCCGAAATCGCCAAGGGTGGCTTCAGCCTCGCCTTGCGCAGCGGCTTCGAGACGCCCTGGCGCGGCGTCCAGGCGGTGTTCGCGCCCTCCGCCTAGTTGCCGGTCATGCCGCCGCTGCCATAGCTGCCGCCGGTGCCCTTGCCGCCCTGGTTCTTGTTGGCGCGGGTCGGCGGGGTGGGCTGGGTCGGCGTCGTCGGCGTGATGGTCGGGAGCGGGATCAGCGGCACGCTCGGTGTCGTCGTCGAGGGCGGCGGCGCGCTGTTCATGGCGGTGTCGTCGGTCGCATCCAGCACCGGCTTCAGCAGCTCCGGCGTGGTCGGCTGCACCGCGGAGAACATGCCGCTGGCATCGACCGAGCCCCATTGGCCGGTGTTGACCAGGATCGGCGGCTGGTCGCCCATGCCGCCGAACTCGACCGTGCCGTTCAGCACGTAGACGGTCATCAGCGTTTTCTGGAAGGCCACGATCCACTTGGTGCCGCGCACCGCCGAGTAGCCGGTGGCGGTCTTGATCTGGTAGTCGAACTTGCTCTCGCCGGACTTCGCCGCGGCGGCGTTGACGATGCCTTCCAGCACGGTCAGCACCACGGTCCGCGACTTGTTGGCGGCGTCGACCGCGAAGAGATCGATCGAGAGCTTGGTATTCTCGCCCAGCGCCAGGATCGAGCCGTCGACGAAGCGCAGCCGCAGCCGCGCGCCGGCGCCGGTCTTGATCACGTCGCCGAGCTGCACCGCCGTGCCCTGGGAGCAGGACATGTCGCTGCCGTCGCGGGTGATGCGGATGTCGCCGCGGGTCTTCACCGCCTGTGCCACGAAGGCGGCGGCGAAGGCATCCGCGGCGATGAAGATCATGGAGACGCAGAAGACCGCAGCGACCAGGAGACGCCCGCCGGCATGCAGCTTATGGTGACCACTCATCTGAAGCCCTGACCCTCCAGCGCTTTCAGTCTATTCCGTTAGACGCTACGGGCGCCAGGGGCGTTCAGATGCCGGCTGAGGCCTCGGGTGTGCGGATCGTCACGCCCCCCGTGGACCCGCGCGATCAAACATCCAGGTCCTGGGCGAACTGCGCATTCTCCTGGATATAC
>JAYSFH010000840.1:0-520 GCA_041913405.1 Dongia sp.
CCTTTGATCGGCTTCCGGCTGGCCTCGTCCGGTGCCTCGACCTTTGTCGTGGGTGCTGCTGCTTCGGCCTATTTCGTCGGCTTTCTGTTGGGCACCCTCACCTGCCAGCGCATGATCCGGCGGGTCGGCCATATCCGGGCCTTCGGCGTCTTCGCGGTCTGCGCCTCGAATGCCGCCATTCTCTTCACCGTACTGAACGATCCGACCTTCTGGATCATCCTGCGCGGCTGCGCCGGCTATGCCCTGGCCGGCGCCTTCGTGGTGATCGAATCCTGGATGACCGACAAGGCCCAAGAGGAGAATCGCGGCCGGGTCTTCTCCATGTACACGACGGCGAGCTGGGCGGCCTCCGGCGTCTCGCCGCTGCTGCTGAATTTCGATGAGCCCAACGGCATCCTGCTGTTCGTGCTGGTGACGATCGGGCTCTCGGCGGCCATGATCCCGTTGGCCGTCACCAAGGTCGGCAACCCCAACATCGACGAGCACCAGCACCTGCCGCTCTCACGGCTGTTCCGCGCTT
>JAYSFH010000840.1:530-1712 GCA_041913405.1 Dongia sp.
TTCGCCGACCGGCGTGGTCTGCGCCTTCGGCTCTGGCATGATGAACGCTGGCCTCTACGGCCTGTTCCCTGCCTATATCAAGGACCACGGCTTCGGCGAGAAGGAGCTGAGCCTGCTCTATTCCATCACCACGGTCGCGGCATTGGTGACGCAGTACCCGATCGGCTATGTCTCCGACCATTTCGGCCGGCGGCCGATCATCATCTCGATCATGCTGGTTTCCACGGGCATGGCGCTGCTGCTCTACGCGCTGCCGGGGATCACCTTCACCTGGATGGTGGTCCTGTTCTTCATCCTGACCGCCTTCGAATCCCCGCTCTATGCCTTGGGCGTCGGCCAGACCACGGATTACGTCGAGAAGTCCGAGTTCGTCGCCGCCTCGAGCGGCTTGCTGTTCGCCTGGGGCCTCGGTTCCTGCTTCGGCCCGGCGATCGCCGGCGCGGTGATGCACGCCTCGGGGCCGCAGGGCCTGCTGTTGTTCGCGGCGGGCTGTTTCCTGGCGGTCGCCCTGTTCACCACCTACCGCGCGCTCAGGCGCCGCGCCAAGACGCCGGAGGAGCAGAGCGATTACGTCGCCGTGCCGCTGACGCAAGGCACCTACGGTGCGCCCGAGCTCGATCCGCGCGGCGAATACAAGCCGCACATGCCGGTGCCGTCGGCGCCGGCGGAGTATGCGGACTAGCGCCTATTCGGCGGCGTTCTGCAACTGGCTGCTCGGCGCGTAGAACAGGACCGGGCGAATGTCGTATGCGCTCGGGCCCATGTTGGCCGCCTGCAGCTCCTTGGCGATTTCGACCGCCTCGTCGATGTCCTTGCAGTCGATCAGGTAGAAGCCGAGCAGATGCTCCTTGGTCTCGGCGAAGGGCCCGTCGGTGACGACCGGACCGTCCTTGCCCTTGCGCAGCACCTTCGCCTGCGTCGTCGGCACCAGGCGCGCGCAGGGGCCGAGCTTGCCGGCGGCGGCGAGCTTGCCAGTGATGGCGCCGAGCCGCGCCATCACCGCATCGTCCTCCGCCTTGGACCAGGCGGAGACCTGCTTTTCGTCGTTGTAGCAGATGATCGCGTAGAGCATCGGAGAACTCCCTGAGGGGACCGTTGGGGCTCCGCCGGCCTCAGCCGAGACGTTCGATCTCGTCCGGGCGGCTGGTGGTGACGTTGAGATCGTTGATGTGGCCGGTCGAG
>JAYSFH010000841.1:0-356 GCA_041913405.1 Dongia sp.
GCGCGCCTCGGCGTCGTCATGGGCGATGCGCATCCCCTTGCCGCCGCCGCCGGCCGAGGCCTTGATCATCACCGGATAGCCGATCTCGCGCGCGACCTTCACGCAATGCTCGGCATCCTTGATCACGTCGAGGAAGCCCGGGACCATGCTGACCCCGGCTTCCTTGGCCAGCTTCTTGGATTCGATCTTGTCGCCCATCGCATGGACGGCATGCGGATCGGGGCCGATGAAGGTGATCTTCGCCTTCTTCAGCGCTTCCGCGAACTTCACGTTCTCGGAGAGGAAGCCGTAGCCGGGATGCACGGCTTCGGCCCCGGTCTGCTTGCTGGCGTCGATGATCTTGTCGATCTTGAGAT
>JAYSFH010000841.1:366-715 GCA_041913405.1 Dongia sp.
TCGGCCGCGGCGGCCGGGCCGATCGCGACCGCTTCATCGGCCTCGCGCACAAGCAGCGCGTCGGCGTCGGCCTCGGAATAGACCGCGACGGTCTTGATGCCCATGGCCCGGGCGGTGCGGATGACCCGGCAGGCGATCTCGCCCCGATTGGCGATGAGGATTTTCTTGAACATCAGGCGGTGCCGTGGATACGAGGCGCAGCGACCACTCGGTCGTCATCCCCGGACTTGGTCCCGGGATCCACGTCTTTGGTGCCGCCCGAGAGAAAGGCGTGGATGCCCGCACCAAGTGCGGGCATGACGGCGGAGTGGGTGGAAGCGCTGTGCATCGTCATCACAGCGGGATGTTG
>JAYSFH010000841.1:725-1712 GCA_041913405.1 Dongia sp.
GTGTTTCTTCCAGGGATTTTCGAGCTGCTTGTCCCTGAGCATGGCGAGCGAGCGGCAGATCCGCTTCCGGGTCGAGTGCGGCATGATCACGTCGTCGATGAAGCCGCGGGCGCCCGCGACGAAGGGATTGGCGAACTTCTCTCGGTACTCGTCGGTGCGCTCGGCGATCTTCTGCTTGTCGCCCATGTCGGCGCGGAAGATGATTTCGACCGCGCCCTTCGGACCCATGACCGCGATCTCGGCGGTCGGCCAGGCGAAGTTGACGTCGCCGCGGATGTGCTTCGAGCTCATGACGTCATAGGCGCCGCCATAGGCCTTGCGGGTGATGACGGTGACCTTCGGCACCGTGGCTTCGCCATACGCAAAGAGCAGCTTGGCGCCATGCTTGATGATGGCGCCGTATTCCTGCGCGGTACCCGGCAGGAATCCCGGCACGTCCACGAAGGTGACGATCGGGATGTTGAAGCAGTCGCAGAACCGCACGAAGCGCGCCGCCTTGCGGCTGCTGTCGATGTCGAGGCAGCCGGCCAAGACCATCGGCTGGTTGGCGACGATGCCGACGGTCTCGCCGCCCATCCGCGCCAGGCCGATCACCATGTTCTTGGCGTAGTCGGGCTGGATCTCGAAGAAGTCGGCCTCGTCCACGACCTTCAGGATCAGCTCCTTCATGTCGTAGGGCTTGTTGGGGTTGAGCGGGACCAGGGTGTCGAGCGACAGCTCGTCGCGATCTATGGGATCAGCGGTCTCGCGCGCCGGTGCCTTCTCGCGGTTGGAGGACGGCACCAGGTCGATGAAGCGGCGGAGCTGCAGCAGCGCCTCGACGTCGTTCTCGAAGGCGAGATCGGCGACGCCGGATTTCTGCGAATGGGTCAGGGCGCCGCCCAACTGCTCGTGCGTCACGTTCTCATGGGTCACCGTCTTCACCACGTCGGGGCCGGTGACGAACATGTAGGAACTGTCCTTCACCATGAAGATGAAGTCGGTCAT
>JAYSFH010000842.1:0-1708 GCA_041913405.1 Dongia sp.
GTCAATCGCGCATGTGCCTATTGTTGCGCCTGCGTGAAGTTGGCGCCGGCCGGACGCCGCTCAGTGGTCACCGCGCACCCCGACGGTGCGGCCGCGCATCAGGAAGATGCCGCCCAGGCCGCGTTCGCGCAGTTCGACGTCGCGCAGCCGCGCAAGGGATTGCTCACGCTCCGCCAGGCCGCGACCCATTTCCCCGATCACCCGAAGGCGAAGCAGGCCGCCGACGACATGACGGCCGAGTTCCGCAGCCTCTATCTCGGCGGCCGGGCCGACACGCTCTCGCCGCTGACCGCCGTGGCACTCTACGACGAGTTCCGCGAGTTGACCCCGCCGGGCGCCGACGGCGACCGCATGATCGCCGCGCTCGCCGATCGCCTGGTGAAGGTCGATCTGCTCGACCGCGCCGGAGACCTGCTGGACCGCCAGGTGAAGACCCGGCTCTCCGGTGCCGCCAAGGTGGGGGCGGGGACGCGGCTCGCCGCCGTGCGCCTGCTGGACGACAAGCCCGACGGCGCCTTGCAGGCGCTCGCCGACACCGAGAATCCCGCGGCCACCGCGCCGGAGCTGCAGGCCCAGCGCCAGCGCCTCAAGGCCCGCGCCTTGTTCGACACCGGCGAGACCCTGCGCGGCCTCGGCCTGATCGAGAACGACGGCAGCCTCGAAGGCTTGTGGCTGAAGTCCGACATGTACTGGAAGCTGCGCGAATGGCCGTCCGCCGCCGACGCGCTCGGCGAGCTCATCACCGCCGAGCAGGCCAAGCGCCTCGCCGAGGTGAAGGGCCCGGCGCCCGATGACATCGCCGCCAATCCCGCCTCGGTGCTGGACAAGGCGCTCGCCGATGCCAAGGCCGCCGCGGCCGCCGATGCGACGCAGCCGGCGCCGGCGGATGCCGATCCGAATGCGCCCGCACCGGCAGATGCAACGCCCGCGGATGCGGCGCCAGCGCAGAAGCCCTTACTAGACCCGGTGCTCTCGGCGCTGATCCTGAAGCGCGCCGTCGCGCTCTCGCTCGCCAATGACCGCCGCGGCATGAAGGACCTCGCCCGCGTCTTCGGCAAGCCGATGGACACCACGGTATTGGCGAAGCCGTTCCGCGTACTGACCTCGCCCGACAGCGGCCTCACCGAATCCATCACCGCGCAGATGAAGAGCGTCGACCAGCTCGGCGTCTTCGTTGAGGAATACCGCAAGATCCTCCAGGCTGAGGCGCTCAGCACCGCCACCGAACCCGCCACCGACACCGGCCCGATGGCCCCGCTCGACAAGCCGGCCGACACCTCGGGCTCCGGCGTACCCGCGACGCCGGCGCCCACCGCGCCGGACCAGACCGCCGGCCAGCCCACGCAACCCGCCGGGCAGTAATGGACGAACGCTCCCTCTCCCGGCGGGAGAGGGCTGGGGTGAGGGTCTTGAAGCTGCTTGAGGCGCCTGGGATCGGCGCCGGCTATCCCGCCGGATTGAAACTTCGCACCAGGCTGCCGGCGATCAGGTACCAGCCGTCTACCATCACGAAGAAGATCAGCTTGAACGGCAGCGCGATCATCACCGGCGGCAGCATCATCATGCCCATCGCCATCAGCACCGAGGCGACCACCATGTCGATGATCAGGAACGGCAGATAGACCAGAAACCCGATCTCGAAGGCGCGGCGCAGCTCGCTCAGCATGAAGGCCGGGATCAGCGCCTTCAGCGGCGTGTCATCCGGGGT
>JAYSFH010000843.1:0-211 GCA_041913405.1 Dongia sp.
TTCTGCACCTCCGGATCGGAATAGACCGTGTTGGTTGGGAAATCACCGCCGAAGGTCGTCTCGGGATAGTCCTTCACCAGCGGAGAATAGAAGGCGCCGTCGTAGCGGATGAGGATCGGCTTGTCGTTGGCCAGCAGCTCGGCGAACAGCGAGAGGAAGAACAGCAGGCCGAAGATCGTGAGCGAGATCATGCCGCGCTTGCTGGCGCGGA
>JAYSFH010000843.1:221-1706 GCA_041913405.1 Dongia sp.
TCATCGGGTTCATCAGGCGCGCGCCTCGAAATCGATCCGCGGATCGACCACCGTGTACATGAGGTCGCCCAGGATCCCCATGACGAGGCCGATCAGGCCGAAGAAATAGAGTGTGCCGAACATGATCGGATAGTCGCGTTTCAGCGCCGCCTCGAAGCCCAGCAGGCCGAGACCGTCGAGCGAGAAGATCACCTCGATCAGCAGCGAACCGGTGAACAGCACGCCGATGAACGCCGCCGGAAAGCCCGCGATCACGATCAGCATGGCGTTGCGGAAGACGTGGCCGTAGAGCACGCGGCGCTCGACCAGGCCCTTGGCGCGGGCGGTCAGCACATACTGCTTGTGGATCTCCTCGAGGAACGAATTCTTGGTGAGGAAGGTGAGCGTGGCGAAGCCGCCGATCACCATCGCGCCGATCGGCAGCGCCATGTGCCAGAAATAGTCGAGCACCTTGTCGATGGGGCCGAGCGAGCTCCAGTCGTCCGAGACGAGGCCGCGTAGGGGGAACCACTTGAAGTAGCCGCCGCCCGCGAACAGCACGACCAGCAGCAGCGCGAACAGGAAGCCCGGGATGGCGTTCAGCACGATCAGGGTGGTCGAGGTCGACACGTCGAAGCGCGAGCCGTCGCGCACCGCCTTGGCGATGCCGAGTGGAATCGAGACCATGTAGATCAGCAGCGTGGTCCACAGGCCGAGCGAGATCGACACCGGCATCTTCTCGATGATGAGGTCGACCACCCGCTTGTTGCGAAAGAAGCTCTCGCCGAAATCGAAGACGAGATAGTTCTTCATCATCAGCAGGAAGCGCTCCCCCATCGGCTTGTCGAAGCCGTACATCTTCTCGATGCGCTCGATCAGTTCGCGCGGCAGGCCGCGGGCGCCGCGATAGGTGCCGGAGCCGCCCGACGAATCCGAAGCCGACTTGCGCAGAGTCTCGCCGCCGCTCGAGCTGCCCGAGAATCGTTCCGTGGCATCGACCGCCGTGCCCTGGATCTGGGACAGCATCTGTTCGACCGGGCCGCCGGGCGCGGCCTGGATGATGAAGAAGTTGACCACCATGATGCCGAACAGGGTCGGCACCACCAGCATGAGGCGTCGCAGGATGTAGGCGATCATGGAGCGGCCGGACGCCTACTTCCTTTCGCGCTGAAGGGCGCGGTCCTTGGCTTCGTCGATCCACCAGGTGTCGAAGGCGAAGGGCGCATAGCGGGCGCTCTTCTCCGGCCGGGCGAAGCGATTCCAGTAGGCGACGAACACCTTGTTGTTGTGCCAGTTGGGCACCACGAAATGGCTCCAGAGCAGCACCCGGTCGAGCGCCCGGGTGACGGCGATCAGGCTCTCGCGATCCGGGGCCGCGATCAGCGTGTCGATAAGCGAATCGATGGCCGCGTCCCTGACGCCCAGCGAATTGCGGCTGCCCGGCGTGTCGGCCGCCTTCGAGCCCCAGAAGTCGCGCTGCTCGTTGCCGGGCGACAGAGACTGGCC
>JAYSFH010000844.1:0-1704 GCA_041913405.1 Dongia sp.
GTCAGGGCTCGGCGGCGCTGAGGGCGGTGACGCGCGTCGAGCTCGAGCCGTCGGGCTCGCCCAGCGGCAGATAGCAGACCTCGTTCTCGAGATGCGCCACGCCGGGCGCGGGGACGCCGCCGCCCGCCCAATAGGCGCAGCCCAGCGCCCGCTCCGGGCCGAACATCGACCATTGCCGGCCATTGGGATCCATGCGCTTCAGCCGGCTGCCCTCGAACGGGCCGGTCAGTTTGTGGAAGAACCAGTAGGGCGCGCCAGTGGTCGGCGGAATCAGCGCCGTCTGCGGGCCGAGCAACGGCATCACCCTGTCGAGCACCGCGAGATACTGGTGCGTCTTCAGGGTGATGAAGACAACGTCCTGCGGGCCCAGTTCGGCGGGATCGTCCGTCGCGTTCACCTTCACGGTGAAATCCGCGTGCGGGCAGATCAGGCGCAACCCGTTGCGCCGGATGGCGTCGAGATGGCCCCCGCGCGCAACCAGGCTCACCTCGACGCCCTTCACGCGCGCGAGGTGGGCGCCGATGATCCCGCCGATCGAGCCGGCACCGTAGAGACAGATCTTCATGGCACCAGCCTGGAGGCTCCGCGGCCAAGCTGGAACTGGTGTCCGGCGCGGGCGTTGGGCCGGGAATCTCGCAGCAGGAAGCGAGATGCTTCAGCGGCGAGGGGTGGTCGCTGCGCCCACGCCGGCACCCACGGCGCCGCCCACCAGTGCTCCGGGAAGGAGCCCGATCGGTGTGAGGGCGCCGACCAGGGCACCGGTGCCTGCCCCGATGCCGCCGCCCGTCACGGCCCTCTGACCCCAGGTGTCGCCGCAGGCGGCAAGGGTGAGTGCCAGGAGGGAAATGCCGACGACTTTCAACATATGGTCAACTCCGTTGCGAGCCCAAAAAACGCCTTCCGATCGTGCGAAGTTTTCACAAATGCCCTCTCTGCGGTGTGTTCTCCTGGTGACATTGGCTTGGCTCGGGCTGGCGCCGCCGCTTCATGCGCAGACGGTCGGCGGGTTCGACTACGCGCCGGAATACGACTTCTCCGAATTCTGGGCAGCCACCGACGGGCGCCTCTTCCAGGTGATCGTGGCAGGCAATCCCTTTCCGCAATGGCCGCTGGAGCAGGTGAAGGAGCGGCTGCTGCCCGTCATGCAGGCCAACAAGCCGAGGCCGGCACTCACCTTCACCTATGACTCGCCACCCGAGGCGCTGCGACCCAACTACCGGCTGGTTCTGGTGTTTTCTCCCACGAACGACCTCACGGCGGCTCGCGTCTGCGCGGGGCAGTCCTTCCTGAAGCCGCCTACGCCGGGCCGCGTCTACGTGTTCGGCGTCTATTGCCGCAATGATCTCGCGCTGTCCCAAACCACGGCCTGGACGCAGGCAACCGGACCCGAGGACCCGCGCCTCGGCCAAATGATTGCGCAACTGTTCATGGTCCTGTTCGACGACCGGCGGTGGCAGCGCTTCCCCTTCAATCCGTGGTTTGCCCGCTAGCCGATCCGGCCTATGAGAGAAGCCACATCAGGGGGAATCTCTTGGGTACCGACGTGGAAATCTGGATGCTCTTCGCGCCGTTCTGGCTGATGGGCATCTTCGCGGCGCTGGGCGCACTCTGGCATTTCAGCCATCTGGGGTCGCGATTGCACCTGCACGCGATGTCGGCGGAAAGCCATCATCACTTCAAACGGGCCAAAATCGGCATAATCGC
>JAYSFH010000845.1:0-1703 GCA_041913405.1 Dongia sp.
CGTAGGGCCGGATATGCGCCGCGAGCCCGCTCTTCGCCACCACGTCGGCCGGCGGCGCGCCGGCGTTGAGGCCGATCTTGAGATCCTTCAGCGCCGGGTCCTCGATCTTGTCGGCGGCGATGTTGTCGGCCTTGCGGGTCACCATCACATAGACCGAGCGGTAATAGGGATTGGTGGTCTGCACCATCTCGGCACCGGTGACGATGCCCATCACCACGTCGCAGCGCCGGACGCGCAAGGTGTTGCGCAGGAATCCGACCGTATTCGGATACCAGGTGTATTTGAGCGGAACATTGAGCTTCTTGGCCAGCAGCTCGGCGATCTTGTTCTCGAAGCCCTCGCCCTTGTCGTTGGAGAAGGGGAGATTCGCCGGGTCCGAACAGACGCGAAAGGCGGAGCGATCGACCGCTTCCGGGTGATCGTCCGCCTTGGCCGGCGCCAGGCACAGCGTTCCCAGCAGCAGCCCTGCCGCGATGCTCCTTGCCCGCAGCGTCATGACGATCCTAGTTGCCCATGCAGGCTTTCTCGGCCTCGATCCATTCCGGCGACTTTTCGTGCTTCTTGGCGGGGCGGCCGCGGCCGATGACGCCGTCGGACCGCGCCTTCAGATAGGCGTAGATGTCGTCCAGATAGCACATGACGTTCGGGTTGGTGCCGAAGGCCGGCATCTTCTTCTGGACCGCGGTGTTCACTTCCTGCTTGCCGTTGGTCACGGTCTCCAGGAACTGCTCATAGGTCATGGTCTTCAGCGAATCGATCAGCGCCGGCGCGAAGGTGCTGCCGACCCCGTCTGGGCCGTGGCAGACGAAGCACTCGCTGTTGAAGCGGCGGAAGCCGCTGAAGCTCGGCCAATCGACGGTGCCGTCGGGATCGACCTTGTAGGGCTTCTCTTCTGCGGCGGCGGCGGTGTTGTCCTGCGCCTGGCTGCGGTCAGCCGTGATCAGAAAGAGCGAGAGGAAAAAGGCTGAGCCGAGGACGAACAGCCGAAAGCCACGCGAGAGCATTCTTCAGCAACTCCCCTAGTTGGGCGGATGTGGTTGATCGGGTGAATTATACGCGTCGAGCGGACGCCCGTGTTTCAAATTCGCTTGTGCCGGAAAAAAGGCCGGCGGGAAGGCGGCATCGCTGCCCCCTTCCCGCCGCTGCGCAAGCGGGTTAGTCAGGGAGCTTGAACACGGTCATGGTGCCGCCCAGGGCGGTATAGGACGACAGGGCCTTGTAGGCACCCACCGCACCCAGACCTTCCTGGTCACCGGTCAGGCCCGCGGCCATGCCGATGCCGGCCCAGCCACCAACACCCGAGTACACGGCGACGTACTGCTTGCCGTCATGCTCGTAGGTGTTGACGTTGCCGATGATGCCGGACGGGGTCTTGAACCGATAGAGTTCCTTGCCCGTCTTGGCATCGACCGCCTTCAGATAGCCTTCCAGCGTGCCGTAGAACACCACGTCGCCGGCCGTCGCCAGAGCACCGCTCCAGACCGAGAACTGCTCGGGCAGCGACCACTTGATCTTGCCGGTGCCGGCATCCCAAGCGATGAAGTTGCCGAGATTCTCCTCGCCCTTCGGCGGGTACATGCTCAAGGTCGCGCCCACATACGGCTGGCCCGCGGTGTAGGCGATCTTGTACGGCTCGTAGTCCATGCAGACGTGGTTGGTCGGCACGTAGAACAAGCCGGTCTTCGGCGAGAAGGCCGAAGGCT
>JAYSFH010000846.1:0-583 GCA_041913405.1 Dongia sp.
GGTGACGTCGTGCTGGTGAAGGGTTCGCTCGGCACGCGCATGGCGCCGATCGTGGAAGCCTTGCGCGCGGTCGATCAGGCCACCGTCAAGCGGCCCAAAGCCGCCAACGGCGACTGAAGGGGGAGAGTCGCACGTGATCTATAACCTGTTGGCACCACTGGCGGAGGACGGCGGAATCTTCAACCTGTTCCGCTACCTGACTTTCCGCACCGGTGCGGCGATCCTGTTCTCCCTGTTCCTGACCTTGCTGATCGGCCCGATGGTGATCCGCGTGCTGAAGCGGCTGCAGCGCGAGGGCCAGCCGATCCGCGACGACGGGCCGCAATCGCATCTCGTCACCAAGACGGGCACGCCGACCATGGGCGGGCTGATGTTCCTGATCTCGGCGGCGATCACCACTTTGCTCTGGGCGGATCTTACCAACGGCTTCGTCTGGATCGTGCTGCTGGTCACCATCGGCTACGGCATGATCGGCTTCGGCGACGATTTCCTGAAACTGACCAAGCGCAACACCAAGGGCCTGCCCGGCCGCTTCAAGCTGATCGCCCAGGGACTGATCGGCCTGATCGCCGCCGATTGCGCG
>JAYSFH010000846.1:596-1679 GCA_041913405.1 Dongia sp.
CTCACCGACGGTCTCGATGGCCTGGCGATCGTGCCGGTGATGATCGCCGCGGCCTGCTTCTCGCTGATCGCCTACCTGGTCGGCAACTCGGTCTTCGCCGAATACCTGCAGCTTCATTTCGTGCCGCGCACCGGCGAGCTCGCGGTGTTCTGCGGTGCGCTCTGCGGTGCGGGGTTGGGCTTCCTCTGGTTCAACGCGCCGCCGGCCATGGTGTTCATGGGCGACACCGGCTCGCTGTCGATGGGCGGTGCGCTTGGCGCCATCAGCGTCATCACCAAGCATGAGCTGGTGCTGGCCATCATCGGCGGATTGTTCGTGCTTGAGACCGTCTCGGTCGTGGTCCAGGTGGTGAGCTTCAAGACCACCGGCCGCCGCGTCTTCATGATGGCGCCGCTGCACCATCACTTCGAGAAGAAGGGCTGGGCCGAGCCGACCATCGTCATCCGCTTCTGGATCATCGCCGCAGTGCTCGCGCTGATCGGCCTCGCAACCCTCAAGCTGAGGTGACGATGGCCAACCCGATCCGCATCCCCGACGTCGCGAACAAGGTGGTGGCCGTGCTCGGCCTCGCCCGTTCCGGCTTGGCTGCGGTCGAGGCCTTGCACAATTCCGGCGCCATCGTCTGGGCCTGGGACGACGCGGAGAAAGCCCGCGCCAACGTGCCCGAGCCGCTGCTGGCCGATCTCCATAAGGCGGACTGGTCGCAGGCGACCGCGCTGGTGATGAGCCCGGGCATTCCCACCACCTTCCCGAAACCGAACCCGGTCGCCGCCGCGGCCAAGGCCGCCGGCCTGCCGCTGATCAGCGACATCGAGCTCCTGCACCGCGCCGAGGCGAAGGCCCGCGTCGTCGGCATCACCGGCACCAACGGCAAATCCACCGTCACGACCTTGCTCGGCCATATCCTGAAGTCGGCCGGCCGCAACGTCGCGGTCGGCGGCAATCTCGGCCAGGCGGTGCTCGGTCTCCCGGCGCTGGGCGGCGGCGGAATCTATGTGCTGGAGCTTTCCTCTTATCAGCTCGAGATCACGCCGAGCCCGGTTTCGGACGTGGCGATCCTCCTGAACATCACGCCCGACCATC
>JAYSFH010000847.1:0-1676 GCA_041913405.1 Dongia sp.
TTTACGATCCGGCCGAATACGACGTGGTCGTGGCCAGCGGCGAGCAGGTCACTGCTGGCCTCCTCGCGCTGACACTTCAGGCACTCGGCTGCAAGGCGCGTTCGTGGCTCGGTTGGCAATTGCCGATCCATACCGACGATGCCCATGCCAAGGCCCGCATCGGCTCGATCGACAGCGAAGCCCTGCTCACCTCGATGGGCGCCGGCGAAATCGCGGTAATCCCCGGTTTCCAGGGCGTGACTGACGGCGGCCGCGTGACCACGCTGGGTCGTGGCGGTTCTGACACCTCGGCCGTGGCCGTGGCAGCCGCGATTGGCGCAGACCGCTGCGACATCTACACCGACGTCGACGGCGTCTACACCACCGACCCGCGCATTGTCGCCAAGGCGCGCAAGCTGAAATACGTGACCTACGAGGAAATGCTCGAACTGGCTTCGGTCGGCTCGAAGGTCCTGCAGACCCGTTCGGTCAGTCTGGCGATGAAGGAAGGGGTGCGCGTTCAGGTGCTCTCCAGCTTCATCGACGATGACGCCACCCCCGCCGATGAAATCCCCGGCACGATGATTGTCAGCGACGAAGAACTTGAAGGATTGGACATGGAAAGCCAGCTCATCACCGGCATCGCCGCAGACAAGAACGAAGCCAAGGTCATCCTGACCCGCGTTCCCGACCGTCCGGGCGCCGTGGCTACGATCTTTGGCCCGCTGGCCGCAGCCAACATTAACGTCGACATGATCATCCAGAACGTCGGCCGCGACAAAGGTGAGACCGACGTGACCTTCACCGTGCCCAGCGCCGACCTGCTGCGTGCGCAAACCTTGCTGGAATCGCAGAAGGAAGCAATCGGCTTCAACCGCATCATCACCGATGCCAAGGTTGCCAAGATCAGCGTCGTCGGCGTCGGCATGAAGAGCCATGCAGGCGTTGCCGCCACCATGTTCCGGGCCATGGCCGACCGCGGGATCAACATCCAGGCGATCAGCACTTCGGAAATCAAGGTGTCGGTGCTGATCGACGAGGACGAGACCGAACTGGCCGTCCGCGTCCTGCACAGCGCCTACGAACTCGACGCCGAATAATCGCAGGCCCGGCGGCGTTCAGTTCCGCCGCGTGCCGTAGTCGATCCGGATCCGGACCCATGTTCCGACCTGGCTGACCCCGTTGATGCGGGGCGGACGGACGCGGAATTGCCACGCCGCGGCCAGCACCGCGCGCTGGATCTGCGAACCGTCGGGATACTCATCCAGCCCGACACAGCTATCGACGCGGAAGTCGGCCACGGTCCGGCAGACAATCAGCGCCCAGCCCGGCCCTTGCGCGGTTGAGAGATAGCCCTTCAGTTCATCGTCATAGGGTTCGCGGTACCACGCGGCGGCATACATCGGCTGTCCGTTGGGAGCAGTGCCGACCCGCTTGCTGTCGCCCGGAACACCGAAATTGGCCGGTCCCATCATCCGTCCCGGTGCGGCTGCCGGGGCGTTTTGCCGGGGCATACGCGAGAGGTCGAATGTCGCCATCTGCTCGCGAGAAATTGGAATGATCGCCGCCGGCGCAGGGTTGGGAGGCGCAGGCTGGATACTCGGCGGTACTTGCTGCGGCTGAGGAGCGGTCTGGACGGTTGCAGCAACCTGCTTTTGCTGCGGCGGCGCAGGCGGCTCCTTCGCCGCCTTCTTCGT
>JAYSFH010000848.1:0-1675 GCA_041913405.1 Dongia sp.
GTCAGCATATGCACGACGAACATGTAGAAGGCGAGCCCGGCCAGCACGGTCTCCACGATGATCTCGTTGGAGGAGAACCAGTCCAGGAGCTCGCCGCGGTCCAGCATCATCTGCAAGGATCCGATGGCGAGGCCGAGCAGGGCGAAGCCGAAGAAGTCGATCGGCTTGTCCTTCTCCTTCTCGGTCTCCGGCACGAAGGCGAGGATACCCATCAGGGCCAGGATGCCGAAGGGCAGGTTGATGAAGAACACCCAGCGCCAGTTGTAGTATTCGGTGAGATAGCCGCCGAGGGTCGGGCCCAGGATCGGGCCGACCATCACGCCGACCCCCCACATCGCCATGGCGGCGCCGTGCTTCTCGCGCGGATAGGTGTCGAGCAGGACCGATTGCGATAGCGGCACCAGGGCTGCCCCGAACACGCCCTGCAGCAGGCGGAACAGCACCATCTGCTCCAGGGTCGCGGCGATGCCGCAGAGCATGGAGGCGATGGTGAAGCCGACCACCGACCAGACGAACAGGCGCTTGCGACCGAGCTTCGCCGAGAGAAAGCCGGTCGGCGGCGTCATGATCGCGGCCGCGACGATATAGGAGGTCAGCACCCAGGCGACCTGGTCCTGGGTCGCCGACAGCGAGCCCTGCATATGCGGCAAGGCGACATTGGCGATGGTCGTATCCAGCGCCTGCATGATCGTTGCCAGCATGATCGAGCAGGTGATCACGAACGGCGAGGCCGCCGCTTTGCTGCCGCTGGACATGGCGTGGGTCTTATTTCTCGCCGTCGATCAAGGCCATGGCCGAATGGATGATGCTGGGCAGCGAACGGGTATGGCCGGTGTCGATCTCGACTTCGACGCTCATGCCGGCGCGCAGCTGCGGCTGGTCGGGCTTCGGCTCGAGCTTCAGCCGCACCGGGATGCGCTGCACCACCTTCACCCAGTTGCCGGTCGCGTTCTGCGCGGGCAGGGCGCTGAACTCCGAGCCGGTCGCTGCGCCGACGCTCTCGACCTCGGCGACGAAGTCGACCGAAGGATAGGTATCTACGCTCACATGCGCCTCCTGGCCCGGCTTCACATAGGTGAGGTCGGTCTCCTTCAGATTGGCGTCGATCCAGAGATCGTGGTCCGAGACCAGGCTGAAGGCCGGGCGGCCGGCGGTGAGATAGGTGCCGGTGCGGATGTTGTCGATCTGGCTGACGATGCCGTCGCTCGGCGCCACGATGGTCGCACGGCGGAGATCCAGCTCGGCCTGGTCGACCTTGGCTTGCGCCGCCTGGACGCGCGGATGATCCTCCGGCGCAATGTCGGGGTTGCCGTTCAAATCCGAGAGAATGCGCTGGATGTCCTGCTTCACGCCGGAGACCTGGGCTTGGGAGACGCTGTATTGGTTGCGCGCCTCGTCGAAATCGGATTCCGAGATGGTCTTGGCGTTGAACAGCTTCTCGCGCCGCGCGTATTCGCGCTTGGCCAGGCCGACATTGTCGTTGGCCATCTGGAGATCCGCCTGGCGCTGGCGATAGGCGGCCTTTTGCGCCTCGATGTCGTTGCGCGCGGCGGCGAGTTCCGCCTGCGCGCCGGTCAGGGCGATCTTGAGCGGCTCCGGATCGATCTGCAGCAGGGTGTCGCCCTGCTTGACGGTCTGGTTCTCGTGCACCGACACCTCGACCACGCGGCCGGAG
>JAYSFH010000849.1:0-1669 GCA_041913405.1 Dongia sp.
CCGCCTCGGAAACGCCCGGCACGGCCGAGAGATCCGACAGCCCGGCCTGGGAAACCGCCCGCGCCGAGCCGAAATGCAGCAGCAGCGCCTTCTTCCGCTTGGCGCCGATCCCCGGCACGTCGTCCAGGATTGAATGCCGGATCTCCTTGGAACGCTTGGCCCTGTGGGCGCCGATCACGAAACGGTGCGCCTCGTCGCGCAGCCGCTGCAGGAAATAGAGCACCGGGCTCTTGGGATCGAGGCTGAACGGTTCGCGGCCCGGCATGAAGAAGCGCTCGCGCCCCGCATTGCGGTCCGGCCCCTTGGCGATCGAGGCCACGCAGACATCGGCGATGCCGAGATCGGCCATGACCTGCATCACCGTGTTGAGCTGACCCTGGCCGCCGTCGATCAGCACCAAGTCCGGCCAGAGGCCCTTGTCGCGGTCGGGATCCTCCTTGAGCGCCCGGTTGAAGCGCCGGGTCAGCACCTGGCGCATCATGGCGTAATCGTCGCCGGCGGTGACGGGCGGTCGCGCGGGATCGATGGTCGCCAGCACCTGCGCGAGCGAGGCATTCGACTGGACCTCGAAGGCCGGCATCGGCGCCTCGCCCAGATTGGTGGGCACTGGGCCGTCCGGCGGCGCGTCGCCGTCTTCGTCCTCGTCCTTCCGCGTCACGTCGCGGATCGAGTATTTGCGGTACTGGTTCTTCATGAAGCCTTCCGGCCCGGCGACGATCATCGCGCCGTAGGGATTGGTGCCGGAAATGTGGCTGTTGTCGTAGACCTCGATCCGCTTCGGCGGCTGCTCCATCTTGAACAGCTCGGCCAACGCCGCGAGCAGCCGGGTCTGCGACGCCGATTCCGCCATCCGCCGGGTCAGCGCATCCTTGGCATTCAGCAACGCATGGTCGAGCGCCTTGCGCTTGTCGCCGCGCTGCGGCGCCAGGATCTCGACCTTGCGATTGGCACGCAGAGACAGCGCCTCGGCCAGCAGCGCGGCCTCGGCCGGGACCTCGTTGACCAGGATCAGCTTCGGCGGCGTCTTGTTCTCATAGAACTGGCCCATGAAGGCGGCCAGGATGTCCTTCACCTCGGCCTGGCGGTCATGGGCCGGGAAATAGGCGCGGCTGCCGTAGTTGCTGTTGTTGCGGAAGAAGAAGACCTGCACGCAGCTATGGCCGGATTCTTCCTGGTGCGCGGCGATGATGTCGGCCTCTTCCACATTCTCCAGGTTGATGTCCTGGCGGCTTTGGATCGCCGCCAGAGCCTGGATGCGGTCGCGCAGCCGCGCCGCCTTCTCGAACTCCAAGGCATCCGAGGCCTGCTGCATCTCCGAAGACATGCGCAACTTCACGGCATCGCTCTTGCCGGTGAGGAAATCGTGCGCCTCCTGGACCAGGCCGTGATAATCCGCCTCGGTGATCCGTCCGACGCAGGGCGCCGAGCAGCGCTTGATCTGGAACTGCAGACAGGGGCGAGTCCGGCTGGCGAAGATCGAATCCGAGCAGGGCCGGAGCAGGAAGGCGCGCTGCAACGCAACGATGGTGCGGTTGACCGCGCCGGCGGAAGCGAACGGCCCGAAATATTCTCCCGCCCGATTGCGCGCGCCGCGATGTTTCGCAAGCTGCGGGGCCGGGTGATCGCCGGTGATCAAGATATAGGGGAAGCTCTTGTCGTCGCGCAGCAG
>JAYSFH010000850.1:0-1668 GCA_041913405.1 Dongia sp.
CGCCCTGCGGCTGATCCAGCACGCTAAGACCGAGCGACGGCAGATCCAGGCCCAGCTGGCGGCGACCGGGCGGAAGCCGGCCTGACGGAGCGAGCGACGCCTCAGGCCTCGCCGTCCCAGTAGCCGCGGGTGGCGGCTTTGTCGAAGACGTGCTGGCGCTCTTCGAGCGCCGGGACCGCGAGCTTGTTGGAATCGGGATAGACGCAGACGTCGGCGGGCTTGCGCTCGCCGATGATCAGATATCGACAGGGGCCGCTGCCGCTGTTGAGAAAGGAGTGAGCGACCTTCCTTCCCGCCGGGAAGCAGACATAGTCGCCGGGCTTCATCGCGTGGCGCTCGTCGCCGTTTTCCGCGCTGGTGAGCAGCAAGGTGACCTCGCCTTCCAGGATGATCGCCTGCTCCTCCTCCAGCATGTGATAGTGGCGCGGGAAGAGCCGCTTCCCCGGCGCCGGCGATTCGATCGCCATGCCGACATGGTAATCCCCGCCGACCGCCGCATAAGTCAGGTTCTTGGTTCGCCCGCCGAACTTCTCGGCGGCCAAGGTGTCTTCCCAGGCCAGGGAATCCGCGGCGATTGGCGGCTTCGGCTTCAGGTCCGGGTCGTCTGCTTCGACCTCGGCATCCGCCGGCGGTTGCTCGCCCGCCGGCAACCCGGTGTTCTCGCCGTCCCAGTAGTTGCGGGTGGCACCGAGGTCGAGCCGCGCGCGGCGACCGAGCGGACGCACCAGCACCTTGTTGGTGTCGGTGTAGACCACGATCTCGTTCGGGCTGTTTTCGCCGACGATGACGTAGCGGCAGGGCCGGTCGCCCTCGTTGACCAGCGTATGACCCGCCCTCTGCCCGGCCGGGAAGCAGACATAGTCGCCGGCCTGCATGCGATGCGTCTCGGCACCGAGGCGCAGCGTCAACGTTCCTTCGAGGATGTAGACATGCTCCTCCTCGATGAAATGATAATGCGCCGGCGCAGTCTGCATTCCGGCCGGCAGCTCCTCGATCGCGACGCCGACGTGATAGGCCTCGCCCACCGCCGCCAGCGTGAGATGCTTGTAGCGGATGTTGAAGTTCGGCACGTCGTCGAACGCCGTCCAGGGCACGTCATCGCTCCTGATCGGCTTGATCGGCCTCTCGGATGGATTCTCGGATGGATTCTCGGACGACATGGGAATGGCAGGCTCCGCTTCAATCCAGGAAGCCGGAGTTTGGCCGGAGCCTGCCTCGGGTTCAATGCCTCATGCGAAGGCCAGCGCCGGTGACTCCGCCTTGCGCGACACCGGTTGCCAATCGTGCTCCGGGAAGAAATGCGGCACCGCCCGGTCGATATAGGCGGCGAGATTTGCATGTGCCAAGCCGATCTGGCGCAGCGGCGAGTCCAGCGCGCCGTTGAGCAGGGTCGCCAGCATGCCGGTCATCGCCGCGTCGCTGCCGCAGGGCTGGTCGCCCATCAGCCAGGCGCGCTTGCCGAGCAAGGCCGAGAGCGCCTCCAAGGTCCGGCCGCCGAGCTCGGCGATTTGCTCCGGTGCATGCCGGCCCATGCCCTGGGCCTGCAGATAGCCCAGCACCTTGGCGCGCGAGGCGTCGCGGACCTTGGCGCGGACCGGCTCCGGCACCTGGTCGAAGAAATGCGCCGGGCCGTTGTTGAAATTCTCCTCGATGCCCCAGCGCATATGC
>JAYSFH010000851.1:0-1667 GCA_041913405.1 Dongia sp.
CGGCGATCGGGATCGCGACGGTCGTCGCGTCCTTGACCACGCCGGTCAGGGTCTTGTTGCTCATCGTGTTGATCACGCGGATCGGCTGGCCGATCGCCGCATCCTCGAGGGCGCGGCCTTGCGCGGTCAGGGTCATGTTCTCGGTCTGCACCATCAGGGTGATCATGCTGCCGCGGTGGATGCTGGGCGCCATGGCGACGTCGCTCATGCGCAGCATCTGGTTGGCCCGCAGGGGGCGGCGCGCGGTCATGCCGACCAGCTGCTTGGGATCGGTCACCGCGTTGCCGGCGACGCGGTCGATGCGGACCGCCATCCAGTCGAGGTCGGGCAGCTGGATCACTTCGCCCGGCGCCACCGAACGCGCCAGCACCGGAAGCTGCACGGTCTCGTGGACGCTGCCGGCGACCGTGCGGTTGATCAAGGCCGGGCCGGTGGCGGGGACGACCAGCTGCACGGCAAAGCGCTGCGAGGCCGGGTCGAAACGGACGTTCTGGACCGCCAGGGTCGGTTCGACGTTGGTCGGCAGCACCAGGTTGGTGTCGCCGACATCGAAGGCGAGCTCGATTTCCTTGTCGGCGCCGAGCGTGTCGCGCAGCGCATCCTTGACCTGCTGCGTCACCTGGGCGGGATCGATCTTCTGCGCGGCGCGCGCGACCAGCACCCGCTGGTACTTGCTGGCCGGCGCCCAATCGAGCGAATAGGCGCGGATCAGCGACCTGAGGAAGCGGTTGTCGAGCACGATGGTCTGGCCGGGCAGCGGCGCCTGGGCGACCGGAGAATCGCCCAGCGAGATCGGCTGCTGGAACAGGTCGCCGAGCCGCACCACGTCGTCGTTGACCGTGACGCTTTCCTTGAGCGTCAGGCCGGGCTGCGCGACGTCGGCGCCGTCCAGTTCCTCGGCGCCGGCCGGTAGCGTGAAGACCAGCCAGGCTGAGAGCGCCAGGGTCAGGATGAGGAAGGCGAAGCGGATCATGGCTGCCTCACCGGATCGAGGTCACGGTGCCCATCATCGAATCCGAGGCCTGGATGACCTTGGAGTTGATTTCATAGGCACGCTGGGCGGTGATGAGATCGGTCATCTCCGAGACCATGTTGACGTTCGACTGCTCCAGGAAGAACTGCTGCAGCTGGCCGAAGCCGATGTCGCCGGGATTGCCGACGGTGGGGGCGCCGGAGGCCTCGGTCTCGACCAGCAGGTTGTCGCCGTTGGACTGCAGGCCCGGCTCGTTGATGAAGTTGGCGAGTTGGAGCTGCCCCAGCAGCTGCTGGTTCACCTGGCCGGGGATGGTCGCCTGGACCTGGCCGTCGGCGTTGATGGTCAGCGTCGTGGCGTTGGCCGGGACGGTGATCGCCGGCTGCACCTGGAAGCCGTCGGCGGTCACGATGATGCCGGTGTTGTCCAGCTTCAGCGCGCCGTCGCGGGTATAGGCGGTGGTGCCGTCCGGCAGCGTGACCTGCAGGAAGCCGCGGCCCTTGATCGCGATGTCGAGCTGGTTGTTGGTGGCGATCAGCGAGCCCTGCTCGTTGATGCGATAGACCGAGACCGGCTTCACGCCGAGGCCGACCTGGACGCCCGCCGGCACGATCGTGCCGGTGTCGGAGGACTGGGTGCCGACGCGGCGGTATTCCTGGTAGAGCAGGTCGGAGAATTCCGCCCGGCTCCGCTT
>JAYSFH010000852.1:0-1665 GCA_041913405.1 Dongia sp.
TGGGTCGCGCCTGGGTCGAGCACGAGACTGACCCTAGCATCACGGCCTTGGCTACGACCAACGCGGTGAACGGATTTTCGCACCTCACGCTGACCGCCTTCCGCGGTTTCCGGGATCTGACCCTGGAAATCGAGGCGCGGCCGCTGGTCTTCACCGGCCCCAACGGCGGCGGGAAGACCAATCTCCTGGAAGCGATCTCGTTTCTCGCGCCGGGTTCGGGCCTCCGGAGCGCCGCATTGCGCGAGGTCGATTGCCGGCTGCCGGCGAATGCCACGACCAACGCCCGCGCCTGGGCCGTGCATGCGCGCTACCAGGGCTGCCGGGGTGAGTTCAAGCTCGGCACCGGCCGCGATCCCAAGGACGAAGGCGCGGAAGAAAGCAACAGCCGGGATCGGCGGCTCTGCCGCATCGAGGGCTCCAACGCGAAGACGCAAGCCGCCTTCGCCGAGATCCTGTCGATCCTCTGGCTGACGCCGTCGATGGATCGGATCTTCGTCGAGCGCACTTCGGCACGGCGCCGCTTCATGGACCGGCTGGCCACGGGGCTGCACCCGGAGCACCCATCGCGGGTTTCGGCCTATGAGCAGGCGATGCGCGACCGGGCGCGGATCCTGCGCGGCGACGGCCCCGTTATGGACCGGCCTGAGCGCGACCGCTGGCTTGGCGGGCTGGAGGCACAGATGGCGGAGCAGGCGGTGGCGATCGCGGCCTCGCGGCTGGAGACCGCCGAGGCGCTGAACGCGGCGATGGCCGAGGCTATCGGTCCCTTCCCGCGCGCCGATCTCTCGATCGACGGCGCGGTCGAGCAGTCCCTGGAGGGCCGCTCGGCTTTGCAGGCGGAAGACCTGCTGCGCGAGCGCCTGGCGGTGGCGCGCGACGGCGATGCGGCCTCGGGCGTCACGCAATGGGGCGCCCATCGCAGCGATCTCGCGGTGACGTTCCAGGGCAAGGCCTTGGGCAGCGTCGCGCTCGACGCGGCTTCGGCCTCGACCGGCGAACAGAAGGCGCTGCTGATCTCGATCCTGCTCTCCCAGGCGCGGCTGCAACGCGCGCGCCGGGGCGAGGCACCGGTGCTGCTGCTGGACGAAGTGGCGGCGCATCTCGACCCCGAGCGCCGCAAGCATCTCTATGCCGAGGTGCTGGCGCTCGAATCCCAGGCCTGGTTCACCGGAACCGAGGCCGAGTTGTTCCGGCCGCTGCGCGAGGCGGCTCAATTCTTCACCCTGCGTGACGCACGCGCTTTGCGCGACGTCGCCTAACATCCGAGAAGTGACATGACCGACGAGACCCCGAACGGCAATGGCCCCAGTGGCAATGGCAATGACTACGGCGCGGATTCGATCAAGGTCCTGAAGGGCCTCGACGCCGTGCGCAAGCGTCCCGGCATGTATATCGGCGACACCGATGACGGCTCGGGCCTGCACCACATGGTCTACGAGGTCGTGGACAACGCGATCGACGAGAGCCTGGCCGGCTGGTGCGACCGGATCGACGTGCTGCTGAACGGCGACGGCTCGGTCACCGTGCGCGACAACGGCCGCGGCATTCCGGTCGACATCCACAAGGAGGAAGGCGTCTCCGCGGCCGAGGTCATCATGACCCAGCTCCATGCCGGCGGTAAGTTCGACCAGAACTCCTACAAGGTCTCCGGCGGCCTGCACGGCG
>JAYSFH010000853.1:0-1660 GCA_041913405.1 Dongia sp.
CCAGCGATGAACCGCGGCCACCAGAGATCAGGCCGGACGTATGGCGCAGCAGGTCCTGGACCGTCATCGCCCGCTCCGGATCGGACAGCAGCAAGGAGTGCGTTCCGTCGGCGCCGACCTTTTCCTGCGCGACCTTCATCTTGCCGATCTCGGGCAGGAACCTGGACACCGGATCGCTGACCTGCAGACGGCCTTCCTCAACCATCTGCATGACCGCGAGGCTGACAATCGGCTTGGTCATCGAATAGATGCGGAAGATCGAATCGGCCTTCATCGGATCGGGCGACGCCGCCGGATCGCGCTTGCCCAGCGTCGAGACCCAGGCGACCTTGCCGCGCCGCGCCACCAGCATGACGGCGCCCGGCACCAGCCCCTCGTCGACATGCTTCTGCGTCGCCGCCTCGATGCGCTTCAACTGGCTCGAGGACAGCCCGACATCCTCGGGCTTCGCCGCCATCGGCAACGCCCAATCCTGGGCGCTGGCCGATCCAGCAGCTACGAGCAATGCGAGCCCCACGGCCGCGACGGCAACTCTCTTCATGACGTTTTCCCCCGGTATTGATTGCCCGGAGCATACGCCGCTGGGCGCGCGCCACTCCAGTGGCCCGATCAAGGATCCTTCGCTGCGCTCAGGATGACACCGGGCTTTGAATCGGCGCCATGCGCCCACCACAACAACAGTGTCATCCTGAGCGCAGCGAAGGATCCTTGTCCTGTCTTTGAAGGCATGACGCGCCACTGCGGTCACGAGCGACCTTCGAGCAACGGCCGCTCGCGTTGGAAGAGGTCGATGACGGCGTCCATGACGGCGCGCACGCGCGGCAGGGCGCGCAGGTCGCGGTGGACCAGGAGCCACTGGTCGGCGAAGACGTCGGAGATGATGCCACCGACACGGCGCAGCAACGGGTCGGGATCGGCGAGATGGCAGGGCAGAACCGCCAGCCCGGCGCCGGTCCGGACGGCCTGGTGCAGCACCAGCCAGTTGTTGCCGCGGATCTCGGGACGGCGACCGCCACGAAGAGCAAGCAGCCAGGTCTGGCCCCGCATGCGGAGATGATCGTCGTCGAAGCCGACCCACGGCAGGGCGGCCAGCGCCGCCGGCGTGGACCGCTTCACCGGGAAATCGCGCGCGGCATAGACCGCGTAGGCCAGGCGGCCCAGCTTGCGGGCGACGATGCCGCCCAGTTCCGGCACCTCTTCACGGATCAGGAGGTCGGCCTCGCGGCGCGACAGGTTGGCCAGTGTGTGGCTCGAGACGACCTCGAATTCGATCTGTCGCAGCTTGCTCCGCAGTTCGGCCGAGTAACGGGCGAGCAGCGCGGCCGTCGCCTCCTCTGCCGAGAGCCGCACCGTGCCGCTCACCGTGTCGCTGAGGCCGGCGCTGCGGCGATGGATCGAATGCGCGGCCTTCTCCATCGCCTCGGTGTCGGCCAGCAGCTCCTCGCCCGCGCCGGTCGGCACGAAGCGGTCGGGCAGCCGGTCGAACAGGCGCGCGCCGATCTGCTTCTCCAGCGCCTGGACGCGGCGCGAGACCGTGGGATGGCTCACGCCCAGCGCCTTCGCCGCCGTGGTCAGCGTGCCGCCGCGTGCCAGGGCGAGAAAGATGCGGAGATCGTCCCAGTTCTTGTCCATGTTCAGAAATGTACAGCGGGCTTTCCGA
>JAYSFH010000854.1:0-1655 GCA_041913405.1 Dongia sp.
GAGGGAATCTTCCGCGAGATGAAGATGCGCCGCAACTACGAGAAGCCCTCCGAGCGCAAGGCGCGGGAGAAGGCCGAGGCGGTCCGCCGCCATCGCAAGCTGCTCCGCAAGCGCATGGACCGCGAGGGCTATTAGTCCTCGCTAGAGTTTCGGTCGCCTCACCGCGACCACACCCGAATATCGGCAGTCGGCCCGCAGGAGCGATCCCGCGGGCCGAAGTGTTTTTGGCCCCTCACTCGCGCGTTGCCCCGGCATCGGCACGCCGCGGCTTCAGCTTGATCTCCATCAAGGTCACTGCCTGCGACAAAAACCACAATCCAGCTTGGGTTAATGATGATTTAATTCATACCCCGGAATGTGGAGACCCAGCGTCCTGGAGCCTCGTTTAAATCGTGCCTTCTCACTCGCAGGCGTCTTTCCGACCAAGGCCGCTCAGCGGAGAAAGTCCCTGGCGCCAGTTCCCGGGCACGACGACCGGTGCGCTGATCCTGGCCGGCATTGCCGTCCTCGCGCTGCCGATGGCTTCGGTGATCGGCGCACCCGCCTTCCTGCGCGACTCCCACCAATATTTGCAGGTCCATACTTTCCTGGAGTTCTTCGCCGTCGGCGTCTCGGTGTTGATCGCCGGCATCGGCTGGAATGCCATGCAGGGCAAGCGCAGCGCGGACCTGACGCTGATGGCGACCGGCTTCCTCGCGGTCGGCCTGCTGGACCTCGGTCACCTGCTCTCCTATTCCGGAATGCCCGACCTGGTGACGCCTTCCGGTCCGGAAAAGGCGATCTCCTTCTGGCTCGCCGCGCGGTTTGCCTGCGCCGCGACGCTGCTGATCGTCGTGCTCCGCGTCCTGCAACGTCCGGCGGACCGGCGGTTCCGGTTATGGGCGGCCGTCATCGCGCTGGGCTACGTCGGCGGAGTCTACTATGCGGTGCTGTGGCACCCGGATTCACTGCCGCGGACCTTCATCGCGGGACAGGGCCTGACCACCACCAAGGTCGTCGCCGAATACGCGGTCATGGGCGTGTTCGCGGCGGCGGCCATCCTGCTGTGGCGCAGGGCGACGCCCGGCTCGACCTTCCGCAGTCCGCCGCTGATGGCGGCCCTGCTGATCTTCGTCGCCAGCGAGGCCGCGCTGACGCTCTACAGCTCGGTCCACGACGTCTACAACTTCGTCGGCCATCTCTACAAAGTCGCCGGCACCTATCTGATCTACCGCGCGGTCTTCGTCGAGGCGGTGCAATGGCCCTACGTCCGGCTGCGTCGCTCCGAGGAGAAGTACCGCCAGCTGTTGCAGCAGGCCGCCGACTCCATCCTCCTGATCGATGCCGAAGGCCGGATCATCGACGCCAACCAGCGCGCGGAGGTCATGACCGGCATCGCCCGCGGAGCGCTGGCGGGTCGCCCGGTCCGGGATCTCATTCCAAGCTGGACGGATCCGGCCGACAGCGCGGATCCATCGGCGACCGCGATCTGGGAGGGTGAGCTTGCCGGCGCCGGACCCCGCAGCATCCAGATCGAAGTCAGCACCCGGCGGCTCGACACCGGCGAGACCCAGGCCATCATCCGCGACATCTCCGAGCGCAAGGCCAGCGACGCCAGGCTGCGCGCAGCGCTCGCCATGGCCGAGCAGAACACCAAGGCCAAGAGCGCCTTCCTG
>JAYSFH010000855.1:0-1654 GCA_041913405.1 Dongia sp.
CGTGACCGGCCTTTCGATCGAGGATCACCAGCGTTACAACACGCTTTTTGTCAGCGGATATAAAACGCTCATCCACGATTTTGCCCGCGCGGGTTGGCGCACCTCGGCCGTGATGCCGCTGTTCACGCGTCCGTGGCCCGAAGGCGGCTTCTTCGGCTTCGATGCGGTCTATACCGCGAATAACCTGGGCTACGCCGGCCCGCCGTTCGGTTACATCACGATGCCGGATCAATATGTGCTTTCGGCGTTCGAGAAGCGTGAGCTCGATGCGCCGGACCGCAAGCCGGTGATGGTCGAAATGGCGCTGAACTCCAGCCATCTTCCCTGGACGCCGCGCCCGCACTTCCTCCCGTGGGAGCGGGTCGGCGATGGTTCTGTTTTCGCCGCCGCGCGCGAGGGCGAGGATATCGACATCGACTGGCTCGCGCCGCAGAAGATGCGCGGACAGTACGAGTTGGCCATCACTTACGCCATCAAGACCGTATTCTCCTTCGCCGAAACGCGGGTCAAGGCGCCCGCGCTCGTCATCATTCTCGGGGATCACCAGCCGGTTTCGCTGGTCTCCGGCACGGGCGCCAGCCACGACGTGCCGATCCATATTCTTGCGCGCGATCCCGCCCTTCTCGAGTCCTTCGCTGGATGGACCGACGGCCTGGTGCCGGACGCGCAAAGTCCGGTCTGGAAAATGGATGCGATGCGGGGGCATATTCTCAAGGCCTTCAGCGCCGAACAGTGAACATGCTCACGCCCTACATCCATCTTGCGCAGACAGATCTTCCTTTGAAGGACGCGGTCGCGGTGATTCCACTGGGGGCGATGGAAACCCATGGCCCGCACCTTCCGCTTGGCACCGATGGTTTGATCGCCGAAGGCATCCTCGCGCGCGCGGCCGAGGGCATCGCCGCGCGCACGGTTTCGCTGCCGACGCTGTGGCTGGGCGCTTCGTCCGAACATTGCGGCCACGCGGGCACCCTGAGCTGTGAACCCGAACACATGATCGCGTCGATCGTTTCGCTGGGCGAGGGACTCGCCGCCGCCGGGATCAAGCGCGTCGTCCTCTTCAACGGCCATGGCGGAAATATCGCGCTCGGTTCAATCGCCGCGCTCAAGCTGCGCACCCGCTTCAATATGCTGGCGGCCGCCGCGCACTGGCTCGATTTCGGCCTCCCCAAGGATCTCTCGCCGCCGTCCCCCGTCAACGCCGACGTTCACGGCGGCTGGGTCGAAACGTCCGTGATGCTGCATCTCGCGCCTCATCTGGTGAAAAAAGAGAAGGCCCAGGCGAACGACGCCAAGACCCCGGCCGCGAGTCTGTTTCCGTCGGGTCCCATCAATTGGGGTTGGAAGAGCGAGGATCTCGCCCCGGGCGGCTGGATTGGCCGGCCCGATCTCGCGCGTGCCGATCTTGGTCGGGCGATGGTCGATCACGCCGCGGCGGCGCTCGCGAAGCTGATCGAAGAGCTGGCTGCCGCGAAGTGGCTTTAGTTACGTTCTAAGCCGTGCGATTTCGCCAAGCAGGTGGCCGGCGCGTGCCGCCTTGGTGCTCAGGTAGTTTTCGTTGTGCGGATTGACGCTGCCGATGAGACGTTGGTGTCCCACGACATTGACGCCGAAATCCTCAAGAGCGCTGATCTTCTCGGGGGTGTTGGTCATC
>JAYSFH010000856.1:0-1651 GCA_041913405.1 Dongia sp.
GCCTGAGCCCCCGCCACCTTCCAACAGCAAAACGAGGCCATCCATCATGTCAGCCAATGCCAGCCTGCATCAGCGGCGCGGCGCCGCCGTGCCGCGCGGCGTCGGGAACGCCTTCGCGGTCTATGCGAAATCCGCCAACAATTCCGAGATCGTCGACGAAGAGGGCAAGAAATACATCGACTTCGCCGGCGGCATCGCGGTGGTGAACACCGGCCATTGCCACCCAAAGGTGATCGCGGCGGTGAAGGCGCAGGTCGAGCAGCTGACCCATGCCTGCTTCCAGGTCACCCCCTACGAGCCCTACATCCGCCTTGCCGAGCGCATCAACAAGATGGTCCCCGGCAACACGCCGAAGAAGACCATCTTCCTCACCACGGGCGCGGAAGCCGTCGAGAACGCGGTGAAGATCGCCCGCGCCTATACCAAGCGCGCCGGCGTGATCGCCTTCTCGGGCGCCTTCCACGGCCGCACCCTGATGGGCATGGCGCTGACCGGCAAGTATGCGCCCTACAAGATCGGCTTCGGGCCGTTCCCGACCGATGTCTATCACGTGCCCTTCCCCGACCCGACCCTGAAGGACGGCGGGGCCGCGGCGCTGAAGCACCTGGAGACGATCTTCAAGGCCGATATCGGCCCGGACAACGTCGCCGCGATCATCATCGAGCCGGTGCAGGGCGAAGGCGGCTTCAACATCGTTCCGTTCGAGTTCATGAAGGCGCTGCGCGATATCTGCACCAAGCACGGCATCGTGTTCATCGTCGATGAGATCCAGTCCGGGTTCGCGCGCACCGGCAAGATGTTTGCGGTCGAGCATTCCGGCATCGAGCCCGACCTCGTCACCATGGCGAAGTCCATGGCCGGCGGATTCCCGATCTCGGCGGTCTGCGGCAAGGCGGAGATCATGGACGCGCCGGCGCCGGGCGGCCTCGGCGGCACCTATGCCGGCTCGCCGATCGGCTGCGCGGCGGCCAATGCCGTCATCGACGTGATGGAAGAAGAGAACCTGGTCGAGCGCGCCAACGTGATCGGCAAGCGGATGCTCGAGCGCCTCAACGAGATGAAGCGCAAGAACAGCTTCGGCAATCGGATCGGCGATATCCGGGGTCTCGGCGCCATGGTCGCCTGCGACATGGTGAAGAGCGACGGCTCGCCGGACGCGGACCTGACCAAGGCGGTGGTCGCGAAAGCGGCGGAGAACGGCCTGGTGCTGCTTTCCTGCGGCGTCAACGCCAACGTGCTCCGCTTCCTGATGCCGCTCACCATCCCGGAGAAGCAGCTGGAAGCCGGCTTCGACATCCTGGAGAAGACCATCGGCCAGGCGATCGAGGCTTCGGCCAAGGTGGCCTGAAACAAGCCGCGCTGAAGCGCAGCGGATTTGATTGCGAGAGAGCGCGCTGGATCTTCCAGCGCGCTTTTTCTTTTCGAGCAGCGCAGCGCTCGGCCTGCGCGTGGGGCGCAAACGAAAACGGCCGCGACTTGCGTCCCGGCCGTTTTGCCAGCGAGTGTCGCCCGGCCTAGTTGACGAGCGACTTGTTCTTCAGGATGCCCATCAGCGAACCGATGTCGCCGTTGTGCTGCGACAGCACCGAGGTGAATTCCTGGCGGTGGGTGTCGGAGAGGCTCAGGCCCTCGACCCGGATGTCGGCGATCC
>JAYSFH010000857.1:0-1650 GCA_041913405.1 Dongia sp.
GTTTCGGGAAGGAGACACCATGCCGAAATCGATCGCCGAACGCATTGCAGGACTGGATTGGGACCGCCTCGCCGGCGATCTGGATGAGCGCGGGAATGCCGTAACCGGGTCGATCCTCACACCCGAGGAATGCGCGGATCTCGCGGGACTCTACAGCGAGGAGGCGCCGTTCCGGAGCCGCGTGGTGATGGCTCGACATGGCTTCGGCAGCGGCGAATATAAATACTTGGCCTCACCCTTGCCCGAGATGATCGCTGCCTTGCGCACATCTCTCTATCCGCATCTCGCCGAGACCGCCAACCGCTGGCAGGCGCAGACCGGCGGCAAGGCCTATCCCGCGCACCATGCCGATTACCTGAAGCTCTGCCATGCCGCCGGCCAGACACGGCCGACGCCTTTACTGCTGAAATACCAGGCCGGGGACTACAACTGCCTGCACCAGGATCTTTACGGCGAACTCGCCTTCCCGCTCCAGGCCACCATCCTGCTGAGCGACCCGGACCATGACTTCAGCGGCGGCGAGTTCCTGCTGACCGAGCAGCGACCGCGCATGCAGTCGCGCGGCGAGGCCGTGACCTTGCGCCAGGGCGAGGCGGTGATCTTCGCCGTCAACCAGCGCCCCATCCAGGGCAAGCGAGGGATCTACCGTGTGACAATGCGCCATGGCGTCAGCCGCTTGAGAAGCGGCCGGCGCTTCACCCTCGGCGTCATCTTCCACGATGCCAAGTAGATTAAAGAACGCCTCTTGCAATCGGGGATTTTGCCCTTAGACTTTGCCGGGGAGCGCGCACGGCATGGGCGAGCGGACGAAGAGCACGGCGAAAGCGGTCGCAGGCGGGGTCGCCGGGTATGGCGGCGCCAAACTCGGCTTCAAATTCCTTTGGCCGATCCTGAAGCTGCTGAAATTCGCCAAGCTGGCCAAGCTGCTCGGATCGGCCGGCTCGATGGTGCTGTCGATCTTCACCTATTCGCTGGTCTATGGCTGGTTTTACGCAACCGGCTTCGTGCTCCTGCTGCTGACCCATGAGCTCGGCCATTACGTGGTCGCGCGGCGCGCCGGATTGAAGGTCGGGCTGCCGGCTTTCGTGCCCTTCGTGGGCGCCTGGATCGAGTTGAAGGAAGGCTTCCCGAACGTCGAGACCGAGGCCCGCGTGGCGCTGGCCGGGCCGCTGGTCGGCGCGACCGCGGCGCTGGCGGTCTTCATCGCCTGGTACGCGACGGGGATCGAACTGCTGTTGGCGCTGGCCTATGTCGGATTCTTTCTCAACCTCTTCAACCTCATCCCGCTTTCACCGCTCGATGGGGGGCGCATCACCGCCGTGATCTCGCCCTGGCTTTGGCTGTTCGGCATTCCGGTGCTGATCGGCGTGTTCTGCTATCACCCGTCGCCGCTGCTGATCTGGATAGCGGTCCTGGCCGCGCCGCAACTGCTCCGCGCGTTCAAGAACCGGCATGATCCGGCGCAACGGGCCTATCTCGCGGCGCCACTTTCCGCGCGCATCGGCTATGCTGTTCTCTATCTCGGCCTCGCCGGCCTGCTGGCGGTGCTGAGCCAGTTCAGCTACGACACGCTGGAAACCCTGCGTCACCGCTAACCCGCGACCTTTGGCCCAGGTGCATCGCAGCGCGACATAGATTAGATTCACCATT
>JAYSFH010000858.1:0-1646 GCA_041913405.1 Dongia sp.
ACGGATCCTGGGGCGCGGACAGCACCAGCCAACTGCCGATCGTCGCCCCGAAGACCACCACCACGGCGGAAAGGCCGGCGCGCCATTCGCGGCGCTGCTCGGCCAGGATGATCATGCGTTCGCCCGGATAGGTAGCGCGACGGTCCATTGCGACCTCCCACTCCACTCATTCACGCCACCAACCGGCGCAAAGAGGGAACGTTCCAGACCGGTCGCCGCGGCTATTTCACACCAGGTCGCGCGACACTTCCTCGCGCCATTCGCGCTTCACCACGCTCTTCCCGTCCTCGAAGGCCTCGAGCTTGCCCCAGAGGGTGAAGGTGTCCTTGGTCGAGGTCATGCCGCAGCTGATGTCGGCACGGATATCCCACCCCTCGCGCTTCAGGAAATAGCGCTCGGTCAAGGTATAGACCGCGGCGTTCGGATCGGAGGGTGAGATCGTCAGCTCGCGCTTCAGGTGATGATCCTGGGAGGTGCCGATCTCATCGAAGCGGACCATGCCCTCGCCGAACACGCCGCCATCCGCATCGGTGACGTAGGTCGCGCGGTCGTTCACCGGATCATAGCCGAAGCGGCGTTCGAGCCGGCCGTGGCTCAGCTTGGTCGCCGGGGTCAGCGGTGCGGTCTCCGAGGCGGCAAACGGATTCTTGCCGTCATCGGCACGCTGTCCACGCACCGGCAGGAGGAGCTTGCTCTCGCCGGCGCCGAGGGTGAGCGTCGCCCATTCCGGGGACGGCCAGACCAGCGGCCAGTAGCCGCTGGAGATCGAGACCCGGACGCGATGCCCGGGGGCGAAGCGATGGCCGCAATCATTGAGCTTCACCTTGACCCGGTAGCGCTTGCCGGGCTCGAGCGGCGTCGGCGCGGCATGGCTGTCGCGATGCGTCAGGTTCAGCACCTGGTAGCTGACCCGCAAGGCGGCGCCGTCCGGCGCCAGATCGACCAGGCGCACGCCGATCTGCGCGACCGGCTTGTCGGAGGCGAGCCAGAGATCGAGAAGCGGCGCCCCGAGGATCTCGAGCGGACTCGAGAGCGGTGGCGTGTCGAAGGTCAGCGAGTGCGCATCGTCGATCCGCTGGTCGGTGGGATGCTCGCCGGGGCAGCCCGCGCCCATCCATTCGCCGCCGGCCTGGCCGACCTGGAGCGGCGAGCGGATATTGAGATCGCGCGCCGGTCCGGCACCGCTCGACAGGCAGCCATCGGCGTTCAGATACCAGCACTTTGCCGCGATGTTGGCGCTCGGCCAGGAATCCTCGGCGACCCAGCGGCCGGCCGAGTCCGTGCGGGTCCCCGATGGCGGCATCCAGTCCTGGACCCAGGCGCGCAGCATCGGCTCTTCATCGACACCGTTAGCCTCGTTCTTCAGCCAGCGGTCCCACCACTTCACCGCCTCCTGCAGGAAGCCGATCGCCGGCGACGGCGTGCCGTCCTGCGGATAGACATGGGCCCAGGGACCGATCACGCCTTTGCGCGGCACCTTGAGGTGTTCCAGCATGCGCGGGATCGCGTTGGTATAGGCATCGGCCCAACCGCCCACCAGGAAGACCGGCACCTGCACATCTGCATAATTCTCGCAGATCGAGCCGTGCTGCCAATAGGCGTCGCGGCGCTGGTGCTTCAGCCATTCCAGCGGCCAGAACGGCATA
>JAYSFH010000859.1:0-1639 GCA_041913405.1 Dongia sp.
GCGGCGCGGACGAAGCTGCCGGTGCCGCGGCTTCCGGGCCTCACGGCGGAGCAGACTTTCGGCCTGGGGGGTGTGGTCATGACGGCGGTCGGTACCCTGCTCAAGCTCTGGCGCTGACCCGCCCGACAGGGTTGTAATTCCGACTATAATCCTCTCGGAATGGCTGGTGGACCGGAGGCTATATGTTCTCCTATTGTTCCCATCATGCCGAACCCGAGGATCCGCAATTGGAAGCCGCTTTCCAGCCTGAAAAAGGGCGAGGTGCTCGAGTTCGAATGCGGCCGCTGTCATCGCACCGGGCTGGTCACCTTGCTGCAGCTGATCCGCCGCAACATCAGCCTGGACACGCCGATCGACGCCTTGGCGCGGAAGAGCTTCTGCAAGCGCTGCGGCTGGCCGGACCAGCGCAACCGGGTGCGGGTCCGCAACGGGCGGGATTGAGGATGAGCGGGCATTTCCGCCGCTCACCGGCAATCTACTTTACACGCCCATTGAACTGATTAGTTTACCGGCCGCCCGGGATACCCATATCTCAGTCCCAGGTTCTTTCGCGGTCGGCGCGAAATGCGCCACGGGTCGCGCCGGGTTCTGTCGATCCGGCAGTGGATCAAACGACGAGCTGAGAGGGGCCGGTCGATCAGCCCGGCCCTGAAGAATTTAGACCAAGGATCATCGGATCATCATGGACAGCGTTCATCCGGGCGACCCCCAAGGACTTAGGGCGGGCGACCCTCATGCGAGCCCTTCGGGCGTGAACCGGATGCCGCCGCCGCCCGGCTGGGGCCGGCGCAGCTTCTGGTTCCTGTTCGTGCTGGTGATCGCCGCCTTGCTGATCGGCGGCGCCTATTACTACGAATACACGGTCAAGCCGGCGATGATGGCGCAGTTCTTCCAGCCGCCGCCGCCTGCCCCGGTCGAGACCGCGGTCGCCGAGACCGAGGACATGCCGCGCTTCTTCGAGAGCATCGGCACCCTGACCGCCGCGCAGCAGGTGACGGTCTCGCCGCAGCTCGACGGCCGGGTCGAGAAGATCAACTTCGAATCCGGGCAATGGGTGAAGGCCGGCGAAGTCCTGGTGCAGCTCGACGACAGCACCCAGCGCGCCGACCTCGCGACCTATCAGGCCCAGGCGCGGCTGGCGGCCGCCAACTTGAAGCGCACCAAGGAGCTTGCCGCCAAGCAATACAGCTCCAAGCAATCGGTCGATCAGCTGCAGAGCGAGCTCGACCAGGCCCATGCCGGCATCGCCAAGTCCCAGGCGATCATCGACCACATGGTGGTGAGGGCGCCGTTCAACGGCATGCTCGGCATCCGCCAGGTCAATCTCGGGCAGTACCTGGCGCCGGGCACCGAGATCGTGACCCTGACCGATCTCGATACCCTTTACGTGGATTTCACCCTGCCGGAGCAGGACCGCGCCCAGATTTCGGTCGACCAGGCGGTCGAGTTCCGGCTCGACGCCTTCCCCGACCAGGTGTTCCGCGGCGAGATCGCCGCGATCGATCCGCAGGTCGATCCCAACATGCGCGCGGTCAAGGTGCGCGCGGCGGTCGGCAACACCGACCACAAGCTGCAGCCCGGCATGTATGCCCGGATCCGCGCGATCCTGCCGGCGCAGCCCAACGTGGTGACGATCCCG
>JAYSFH010000860.1:0-1636 GCA_041913405.1 Dongia sp.
ATCCGGGCGAGCTCGGCGTTGGTCTCAAGAGTCTCGCGGCGCTTCGGCTGCTTGATCTCGCCGAGGGAGTCGAGCAGCTTCTCGAGCGTGCCGTAGGTGTTGATCAGCTCGGCGGCGGTCTTGACGCCGATGCCGCGGACGCCCGGCACGTTGTCGGTGGAATCGCCGCACAGCGCCTGGACGTCGATCACCTTGTCCGGCGTGACGCCGAATTTCTCCTGCACTTCCTCGGGGCCGATGGGCCGGTTCTTCATCGGGTCCCACATCTTGATCCCGGGACGGATGAGCTGCATCAGGTCCTTGTCGGAGGAGACGATGGTGACGTCGGCGCCTTGCGCCACCGCGTGGTCGCCATAGGTGGCGATGAGATCGTCGGCTTCATAGCCGTCCATCTCGATGCAGGGGAGATTGAAGGCCTTCACCGCCTCGCGGATGAGGGGAAACTGCGGGATCAGGTCTTCCGGCGTCTCGGTGCGGTTCGCCTTGTACTCCTTGTAGATCTCGTCGCGGAAGGTCTTGCGCGAGGCGTCGAAGATGACCGCGACATGATCGGCGTCGGTCTCCTCCAGCAGCTTCCACAGCATGTTGGTGAAGCCGAGCACGGCGTTGGTCGGCGTGCCGTCGCTCCGCGTCAGCGGCGGCAATGCGTGATAGGCGCGAAAGATGTAACCGGAACCATCGACCAGATAGACGTGGCGCGGCTTCGTTGCGGGCGCGCTCTCCGCGATGGGCGTGCTGGTCTTCGCCAAATCAGTGGGCCGCGGCTTTTGCGCCGGCTTTCAGCACGAAGCGCTTGCCGCAATAAGGGCAGTCGATCTGCCCGTCCTTGGCAAGGTTCAGATAGACCTTGGGATGGCCGGCCGCACCTGGCCCGCCGTCACAGGCGACGCTGGCGGTGCTGACTTCGACGGTTTCCACAGGCTGGGCGGACATGGCAGGCATAACCCTCAGATGGATGCGGGGACTCGGATGCCGAAGGCGGCCCGATTGACCCTGATGGGCCGCGATGATACCCATGCGCGGCGGCAAATCAACCGCGGCTAACCGCTTCAAAACGAAGGCCTTCGCCCCCTCCCATGCCCGACGACTCCCATCCGCCGTTGCCCGAGATGGCCGTCTCGATTCGCGGCCTGGTGAAGCGCTATCAGGCCAAAGGCGCAGCGCCGAAGCTGGCGCTGGATCACGTCGATCTCGACATCCCGCGCGGCGAGATCTTCGGCCTGCTCGGCCCGAACGGCGCCGGCAAGTCCACGATGATCAACATCATGGCGCAGCTGGTGATCAAGACCGAGGGCAAGGTCGCGATCTGGGGCATCGACCTCGACCAGGATCCGCGGCACGTCGCGGCGGCGATCGGCGTGGTGCCGCAGGAACTCAACCTCGATCCCTTCTTCACGCCGAAGAAGCTCCTGGATCTCCAGGCCGGCATGTATGGCGTGCCGAAGCGCGAGCGCCGCACCATGGAGATCCTGGAAGCCCTGTCGCTGGCCGACAAGGCGGATGCCTATGCGCGCTCGCTCTCCGGCGGCATGCGGCGGCGCCTGATGGTGGCGAAGGCGATGGTGCACAACCCGCCGATCCTGGTGCTCGACGAGCCGACCGCGGGTGTCGATGTCGAGCTGCGGCAGCAGCTCTG
>JAYSFH010000861.1:0-1634 GCA_041913405.1 Dongia sp.
GCACCAGGACCAAGGCGGCAATGACGGTGAAGATCGTGAGTCCTTTGACCGGCGCCAGGATCTTGTCCTCGGGCAGGTTGACCATGACCGACCAGGGCGTGCCGGTGGTGCCGATCTCGACCGGCACGAAGGCGCGCAGGATATTGACCTGCAAGCTCTTCGAGAAATCCGAGAACTCGAGCTTCTGGCCTTTGGCGACCGCCTCCTTCGCCTGGGCCAGGCTCGCGTTCTGCTCATCGATGGGCTTCATCACGAATTTCGGGTCGTCGTAGGCGGCGAAGTTGCCCGCGTTCGAGATCAGCGAGACCGATCCGGTCTCGTAGGGCCTGACCTTCGCCAGCCGTTCCTGGATCGCGGCGAGGTCGAGGTCGAGGCCGACGACACCCAGCACCTTGCCGTCGATCACGATCGGCGTGACCAGGCTGGTCATGATCACGGTCTTGTCGCCGACCTGGTAGGCATAGGGCTCGATCACCTGCTGCTGGCCGGATTTCTGCGCCAGCAGGTAGTAGTCGCCGGCGCCGGGCTTGTCGTAATCGGTGAGCGCCGCGAGGTCGAAGCCTTCGGGCGTGGAGAAGACATAGGGGACGAAGCGCCCGGTGGCGTCATGCGCCTTGGCGCCCGGGAAGGTCGCCTTGCCGTCGGTGTTTGCGAACTCGGCGTCCTTGCCGTCGAAGGCATTCGGCTCCCAGGCGGTCCAGACCGCGACGTATTGCGGGTTGGCCTTCACCGCGCTTTCCAGCATGGCGAGATAGGTTGCGCGGTCCTTGATGCCGGCGCCGTAGAGACCGACGAAGGCATCGCGCATGGTTTCGGTCACGCGCATCGCGACGTTGATGTCGCGCTGGACGTCGGAGGCGACGGTCGTCGCGATCTGCTTGCCGTTCTGCTCGGAGAGGTCCCGGGTGATCCCGGCGCTGCGGTCCGAGATGAAGAAGGTCGTGATCGCCAATCCCAGCACCATGGCGGCAACGACGGAGATCAGGATCTTGGCGTTCAGGGAAAGCTTTTTTGCAAAGCTCTGCTTCTTCTCGTTCGACATTGTCCACCCAGGAATATGGGCCCCGCTGTTCGGAGCCCTTTCCCGGATGCTTAGGGCAGAGGGCTTAACGGCCGGTAAATATCGCGGGACGACGCTTTGCTCCGCGCGCGGCGAGCGGCTAGTGTGACGCTCCCGAATCCGAAAGACTGAGCCAAGACAACGCCATGACGATCGTTACCCGCTTCTCGAACTCGGTCCGCCGGGTCGAGCATTTCTGGATCCCCTTGAAGGACGGCGTGCGCCTTGCGGCGCGGATGGGGCTTCCGGACGATGCCGACAGCCAACCGGTGCCGGCGATCCTGGAATACATTCCCTAACGCAAGCGCGACGGCACCCGCGGCCGGGACGAGCCGATGCATCACTATTTCGCCGGCCATGGCTATGCGGCGGTGCGGGTCGATCTGCGCGGATCGGGTGAATCCGACGGGCTCATGGACGACGAATACACGCAGCAGGAATTGGCGGATGGCTGCGAGGTGATCGCCTGGATCGCGGCGCAGAAATGGTGCAGCGGCGCGGTCGGCATGATGGGCAAAAGCTGGGGCGGCTTCAATTGCCTGCAGGTAGCGGCCTTGCGGCCGCCGGCCTTGAA
>JAYSFH010000862.1:0-1631 GCA_041913405.1 Dongia sp.
CGGCACGCCGCGCCCGTCGGCCGAGGCCTGGGTCGCCAGGGTCGAGATGCCGGCGCGCGCATCGAGCAGGCCGGCGGCGCGCAGCTCCTCGACGCCCGGCAAGGCGGCGGTGTTCTCGAGGCCGAAATGCTCCAGGACGGCGCTGGTGGTGGCCCAGGTCACCGGGCGGCCGGGAGTCTCGCGGCGGCCGGCCGGCTTGATCCAGCCGATCTCCAGCAGCAGGTCGAGCGTGCCCTTGGAGATGATGACGCCGCGAATCTCTTCGATCTCGGCGCGGGTCACCGGCTGGTGATAGGCGATGATCGCCAGGGTCTCGATGCCGGCACGGCTGAGCTTCTTGTTGACCTTGCGCTCGATCGACAGCATCGCCGCCAGATCCGGCGCGGTGCGGAAGGCCCAGCGGTCTTCGATCTTGGTCAGGTTCACGCCGCGGTTGGCATAGGTCTCGGCGAGTTCCGACAGCAGGCCCGGCAGATCGGCGCCCTTGGGCAGGCGCGCCTTCAGCACCTTCTCATTGATGGGCTCGGTCGAGGCGAACAGCACCGCCTCGAGCAGGCGCAGCAATTGGAATCGATCGTCGCCGACGTTCACTTCGCTGGCATTGTCTTGGGTGACGATTTCTTCGCTCATGCTCTAGCCTTGTTGCAGATCGGGTGCCGGCGGGACGTCGTCCTGGCGGTTGGCGCGCCGCAGATAGATCGGCGCGAAGGTGCTTTCCTGCCTCAGCTCGACGCGACCGTTGCGCGCCAGTTCCAGCGATGCCGCGAAGGTGGCGGCGATCGCCGCACGGCGCTGCAGCGGCGTGTCGAGACCGTCGGGCAGGAAGTTGCGAAGCACGGTCCAATCCAGCACCTGCCCCAGCATGTCGCCGATCCGGCGCAGGGCATCGTCCATCGAGAAGAGGTTGAGCGGCGCGATGCGCAGCAGGCCTTCCTTGCGGCGGCCGGGATGCGTGCCGTACGCCTTCAGGAGGTCGAACAAGGTTACGTCCCAGACCGGCACGTCGATGATCTTCGCCGGCTCGGGCTCGCCGCGGGCGAAGAAGTCGATGCCGAACTGCGGCAGCGCCATCAGCCGCTTCCCCGCCTCCTGCATCGCTTCGAGGCGCTGCAGCTGGAAGGCCAGGGCCGCGGCGAGCTCTGCACCGGAAGGCTCACCGTCGGCCGGCGGCTCTGGCAGAAGCAGGCGCGATTTCAAATAAGCAAGCCAGGCCGCCATGACGAGATAGTCGGCGGCGAGTTCCAGGCGCAGGCGCCGGGCGCGCGCGATGAAGGCGAGATACTGGTCGGCCAGCTCAAGGATCGAGATCTTGCGGAGATCGACCTTCTGGTCGCGCGCCAGGGTCAGCAGCGCGTCGATCGGGCCTTCGAAGCCGTCGAGGTCGAGCAGCAACTCGTCGTCATTGGCGGTCTTCGGCGGCGCATCGTCGAAGCCGTCGCCGTCCCCCGGGCCTTCGGCGCTGGGCGTCTCGGCAGCACCGGTCGGCTCCGACTCGGGCTGCGGAGTCGGTTCCGTTTCGGTGTCCGGATGCCAATTGGTCATAATCAGGTCAGCGAGTCTCCGAGGCCGGTCAGACGACCGATCAAAGACCGCACATAATCGGTAGCGGGCCCCAAAATCCAGTGGAATAT
>JAYSFH010000863.1:0-1625 GCA_041913405.1 Dongia sp.
CGCCTTCATCCCCAGCGCCTCGGCCTGCGCGCAGAGCTCGAGGCCCGACGTGCCTTGGCCCGCCATGATCGCCGGGTCGTCATAGGGCGGCACCATCACCGCGCCGGTCCTGGCCGCGATGTCGCCGGAGATCTGCTCGCGCGATTCCGAATGCCGCTTGTAGAGCACGACCTCGGCGCCGAGCGCCTTGGTGTTCTCGATCTTGATCCTGGGCGCGTCGTCCGGCATCACGATGGTCGCCTTGAAGCCGAGCATCGCCGCCGCCGCCGCAACACCCTGCGCGTGGTTGCCGGAAGAGAAGGCGACCACCGCCTTGGCCGCGGGGTTCTGCTCCTTGACGATCATCAGCTTGTTGCAGGCGCCGCGAAACTTGAACGAGCCGGTGCGCTGCAGCGTCTCCGCCTTCACCAGCAGGCGAAAGCCCAGCGCCTCATCGAGCTGCGGATAGTGCAGCGTCGGCGTCTGCACCGCCTTGCCGGCGATTCTTTTCGCGGCGGCTTCGACATCGGCGAACTGCACCGCCAAGCCGGTTGAATGATCCAGGCTATCCATGGTCCCGTGCCTTGCAAGCGTTGAAGAGCGCATACTCTTCCACAGCTTGGCACGTCACAACAACCGTCTCCGCGCGCGCAATTGTATGCCGACAATATCTGCCGGAGCAGGCTTGCGATGCTTCAGTTGACGGCGGCGCGCCGGAGATCGTCGTCCAGCGCCAGCTTGGACGGGCCCTTGGTCAGGCGGCTGCGATAGACCTGCAGGTTCTCCATCACCCGCTGCACGTAGTTGCGGGTCTCGTCGAAGGGGATGCTCTCGATCCAGTCCACCACGTCGGTATCGGCCTGGCGCGGGTCGCCGTAGGTATCCATCCACTGCCGCACCCGGTTCGGGCCGGCGTTGTAGGCCGCGGTCGCCAGCACATAGGAGCCGCCGAAGCGATCGACCAGCTTGTCGAGATAAGCCCTGCCGAGGGTGATGTTGAACTTCGGGTCCGAGGTCAGCCGCGAATCCTTGAACTTCGCGACCTTCAGCTGCTTGCCCATCTGCTTGGCGGTGTCGGGCATCAGCTGCATCAGCCCCATGGCGCCCGCTGGGCTGATGGCCTGGGCGTTGAAGGCGCTCTCCTGGCGGATGAGGCCGAGTACGAAGGCGGGCTCGACCTTGCCGCCGGCCGGGACCGAGATCACCGGGAAGAGATAGTCCGCCATCTCGGCGCCGTTCTGCCGCGCGTTCTTGGCCGCCATCAGCGCCAGGTCGTCCTGGTCGCTCTGCCGCGCCAGGATCGCCAGCATGCGGTAGTCGGCCAGCTTCTCGTCGGCGTCCTGGATCAGCCGCACCAGGAAGGGCCGGGTGCGCTCCTTGACGCCGATCGCGTTCAAGGCACGGATCACCCGCACCAGCTCCTGCTTGTCGAAGGCGTTGGTCTCCTTGGTGGTCGGCTTCGGCTCGACCTTGATGCGAAGTGCGGTGCTGGTGCCGAGCCGCATCGCCGCGAGCTGGCCGTAATAGACGGTGAGGTTGGAGGAGGCGAGCTTGTACCACTTGTCCGCTGCTTTCTTGTTCTTGCGAACTTCCTCGGCGCTGCCGGCCCAATAGGCGCCGCGCGCCTTGGAGAAGACCGAGGTGGT
>JAYSFH010000864.1:0-1624 GCA_041913405.1 Dongia sp.
CGGCCATTGCGGATCCTCGCGATCGACGGCGGCGGCATCCGCGGCATTCTGCCGGCCATGGTGCTCTCCGACCTCGAGCGCCGGACCAACCGGCCGATCATAGATCTCTTCGACCTGATCGTCGGCACCTCGACCGGCGGGCTGGTGGCGCTGGCGCTGTCCTGCCCCAATGCCGAGGGCAAGCCGCGCCATACCGCGCGCGACATCGTCCGGCTCTACGAGGTCGAGGGCAAGCGCGTCTTCTCCCGCTCGGTCTGGCACAAGATCCGCTCGGTCGGCGCGCTGGCCGAGGGCAAATATCCCTCCGCCGGCATCGAGGGTGTGTTGCAGGACTATTTTGGTGAAGCCCGGCTGAAGGACGCGCTGGCCGACGTGGTGGTGCCGGCCTATGAGATCGAGCGGCGCATCCCCTTCTTCTTCAAGACAGCCAATGCCAAGGTGAAGTCATACTACGACTACCCGATGAAGAAGGTGATCCGCGCCGCGACCGCGGCGCCAACCTATTTCGAGCCGATGCAGGTCCAGATCGACGGACCGAATGACTATTACGCTTTGGTCGATGGGGCGCTCTTTGCCTACAACCCCGGCATGTGTGCCTATGTCGAGGCGCTGCACCGCTACCCCGGCAGCGATGGCGTCATCATGGTCTCCCTGGGAACCGGAAAGCTCACTCGGCGATTGCCTTACGACGAGGTGAAGGATTGGGGCGCCGCCCGCTGGGCGCAGCCGGCCTTCGCGCTGATGTGCGACGGCATTTGTGACGTGGTTGACCATCAATTGCAGCAATTGCTGCCTGAGACAGAAGACGGGCTGCGCCAGTATTATCGCTTCCAGGCACGACTCGACGTCGGCAACGACGACATGGACGATGCCAGCAACACCAACATCCGCGTGCTGAAGCTGCTGGCGGAAGACATGTTGCAGGCCAACCGCGCGGTGTTGCGGAGTCTTGCGGACAAGCTGCTGGTGTCCGCGCCGGAACGGCCCGATGCCCCGCCACCCGACACGGCGGCAGACGCGCCGCCGCCGGCCATGACCCCGCAGATGGCCAAGCAGATGGCCGCAGCGGCCGGCGAGACCGAGTGACGTTCAAATTTTCCGGCGCAAGAGGCGCGCCGGCCCTTTCAGTCAGGCTTCCGTCACCTATCTGTGTTAAATCGGCAGTGTAGTACGACCGTGGGCAACCAAGCGTGGGGACGCAGAATGCCAACCGAAAAGCGCGGCTTTCAGATTTCGTATTCCGATTTCTGGCGCCTCTACCTCGATGCCCATCGCCGCCCGGCGACCCGCGGAATGCATTACGCGGCGACCTTGGTCGGCGCCGCCAGCACGCTGGCGGCCGCGGTCCTGGGCGAGATTCTGCTGGCGCCGCTCGGCATCATGATCGCCGTGGGCATGGCGGTGGGATCGCATCGCTTCATCGAGCACAACCGCCCGCTGATCCGGATCAATCCGTTCTACGGCGCGGTCTCCGATCTCCGGATGATGTGGCTGGCGATGACCGGCGGGCTGACGGCGGAATACGCCCGGCTCGGCCTGGGCGCCGCGGCGCAGCCGGACGCCGCGCCACTCAAGATCTGACGCCGCCGCCTGCGGCAGAGGCGGGGCCTGCGGCCGGCCCCTT
>JAYSFH010000865.1:0-1624 GCA_041913405.1 Dongia sp.
TCGACGTCGGTCATGCCGGCGACCGGCTCGTCGACCAGCAGCAGCTTGGGATCCTGCGCCAGCAGCATGCCGATCTCCAGCCACTGCTTCTGGCCATGGCTGAGGCGGGCGGCCAGCATGTGCTGCTGCGCTTCCATGCGGATGATCGACAGGATCTCGTCGAGGCGCTGGTTCTCCTCCCGCGTCGGCGTGGCGAGCAGTAGCCTGTACCAGCTGCGCAGGCCGGCCAGCGCCAGCAGGAGATTGTCGCGCACCGTATGGCTCTCGAACACGGTGGGCTTCTGGAACTTGCGGCCGATGCCCAGCGTGGCGATGCTGGCCTCGTCGAGCTTGGTGAGATCGGCCCGGCCGTCGAACACGACCTCGCCGGTATCGGGCCGGGTCTTGCCGGTGACGACGTCCATCATGGTGGTCTTGCCGGCGCCGTTGGGACCGATGATGGCGCGCATCTCGCCGGGCTCGATCAGCAGCGACAGGTTGTTCAGCGCCCGGAATCCATCGAACGAGACGGTGACGCCGCTCAGGTAGAGAAGCGCGGATGTGCTCCTCATGGTCGGGGCGTTCATGCCGGCGCCCTCGCCTTGCGGGCCTGAGACCGGGTCTTCACCTGGCTCCACAGGCCCACGATGCCCTTGGGCAGCAGCAGCGTGACGACGATGAAGAGCGCGCCCAGCGCGAACAGCCAGACCTCCGGCAGGGCGCCGGTCAGCCAAGTCTTGCCGAAGTTCACCAGAATTGCGCCGATGATCGGCCCGACGAGCGTCCCACGACCACCGACCGCCACCCAGAGGACGGCCTCGATGGAATTGCCGGGTGCGAATTCGCTGGGATTGATGATACCGACCTGCGGCACATAGAGCGCCCCCGCGACGCCCGCCATGGCGGCCGACAGGACGAAGACGAAGAGCTTGAAGCCCTCGACCCGGTAGCCGAGGAAGCGCATGCGGCTTTCGGCATCGCGCACCGCAGTGAGCGCCTTGCCGAAGCGCGAACTCACGACCGCAGCCGAGATGATGAGGCCAAGGGCGAGCGCGACCGCCGATGCGAAGAACAGCGCGGCGCGCGTCTCACTGGCTTGGACAGAGAAGCCGAGAATGTCCTTGAAGTCGGTCAGGCCGTTGTTGCCGCCCAGCCCCATGTCGTTGCGGAAGAAGGCCAGCATCAATGCGAAGGTCATCGCCTGAGTGATGATCGAGAGATAGACGCCGGTCACGCGGCTGCGGAAGGCGAACCAGCCGAGCGCGAAAGCGAGCACGCTGGGCACCAGCACCACCATGATGGCGGCAAACCAGAAATGGTCGAAGCCGTGCCAGAACCAGGGAAGTTCCTTGTAGTTCAGGAATACCATAAAGTCGGGCAGAATCGGATTGCCGTAGACGCCGCGGGTGCCGATCTGGCGCATGAGATACATGCCCATGCAGTAGCCGCCGAGCGCGAAGAAGGCACCGTGGCCAAGCGAGAGGATGCCGCAGAAGCCCCAGACCAGATCGACCGCCAGGGCGAGCAGCGCATAGCAGAGATACTTGCCGAACAGCTGCAGCACCCACGACGGCACATGCGCCGGGTTGGTCGCGGCCAGGATCAGGTTGGCCAGCGGCAGGGCGATGCCGATCGCCAGGATCAG
>JAYSFH010000866.1:0-1623 GCA_041913405.1 Dongia sp.
ATCTCCGTCTTGGGCGCGAGCAGGTAGGCGACGATGAGCGCGGTGCGCGACGCATACATCAAGAAGAGAACGTGCTTGCTGCGGTAATAGCCCGTCGCCCACCCCGCGATGAGACTGCCGACGACATTGGCGAGGCCGATGATGGCCAGCGACCAGCTCGCCACCGACGGCGACATGCCGCACAGCGCGATCTCGCCCGGAAGATGGGTGACGAGGAAGGCGATGTGGAAGCCGCAGGTGAAGAAGCCGGCGTGCACGAGAATATAGCTGCGGTCGCCGAACGCCTCCTTGATCGCGGCACGTAAGTTCGAAGGTCCTTGCGTCACGGCGTGGGCGACGGTGTTCGCGGGCTTGCGCAGCATCCAGGCGAACGGAACGGCGGCGAGCGCGGCGAACGCCGAGAACCACATGGCGCTTGCCCAGCCGGCGGCGCCGATGATGGCTTGAAGGATGGGCGCGAACACAAACTGCCCGAACGAGCCGCCGGCATTGGAGATCCCGGCGGCGAGGCCGCGCTTTTCAGCCGGCACGCGGTGCGAGAGCGCACCCATGATGACCGAGAACCCCGCCGCGCCGGCTCCGGCGGCGGACATGATCCCGAGCGCGATGATCAGGCCAAGCGTGGAGTCCATGAAGGACGTGAGCGCCGACCCAATCGACAGCGCGATAAGGCCGATCGCCATGACACGGCCTGGGCCATAACGGTCGGCCATCGCCCCGGCGATGGGCTGGATCGCGCCCCAGCTGAACTGGCCGATGGCGAGGGCGAAACTGATGGAGGCGATGCCGAGCCCGGTGATCAACAGCATGGCCGCGGCGGCGGCGGCCGCGAGATGCCAGGAACTTTGTAGAGGGGACTGTGTTGGGGACTGGGTCATGGCGCGGGACGTTAACCGATCTCGGCGCTCTCTCTGTCCGGCATTTCGCGCAGGCGAGCTATGCTTATGCGCTCTATGCCCTTGAGCGAGCTGCAATATCCCCTGTACAACAGACGCATACAAGCCGTTAGGAAAATTGCGTGAGCGAGCGGGATCTGGTTTCCGTCGTCATTCCCATCTTCGACGAGGCCGAGAATGTCGGCCCGCTGGTGGCGGCGTTGATCCCGGCGCTGGACGGCCTCGCGCGGCCCTATGAAGTGATTTTCATTGACGATGGCTCGAAGGACGGCACGGGCGATGCGCTCGCCAAGGCCGCGTCCGAAAACGCAAACATCCGGGTCATCACCTTCAAGCGAAACTTCGGCCAGACCGCCGCGATGATGGCCGGCATCGATCATGCCAAGGGTGCGGTGATCGTGCCCATGGACGGCGATCTGCAAAACGATCCCGCCGACATCGGACCGCTGCTGGCGAAACTCGACGAAGGCTACGGCGTGGTTTCGGGTTGGCGCCGCGACCGAAAGGACACCTACCTTACCCGCATCCTGCCCAGCAAACTGGCCAATGGGCTGATCAGCTGGGTGTCGGGCGTGAAATTGAGAGATTACGGCTGCACCTTGAAAGCTTATCGCCGCGAAGTGCTGGAAGGCTTCCGCCTGTACGGCGAGATGCACCGCTTCGTGCCGATCTACGCGAAGTGGCAGGGCGCGCGCATCACGGAGCTGCCGGTCAAGCATCACCCGCG
>JAYSFH010000867.1:0-1620 GCA_041913405.1 Dongia sp.
CGTTCCACCGGGTGGCTATATCTGGTGGTATGTCGACGGCCTGAGCGCGGACGGCCGCGAAGCGCTCACCGTGATCGCCTTCATCGGCAGCGTCTTCTCTCCCTACTATGCGAGCGCCCGCCGGCGCGGTGCCGCCGACCCGGCCAACCATTGTGCGATCAACGCCGTTCTCTACCGGCCACGCGGCAAATGCTGGGCAATGACCGAGCGCGACCGTTCGGCGGTGCACCGAACGGCCGAGCGGTTGGCGATCGGCCCCAGCCGGATGCAATGGGACGGCGTGCGGCTGACCATCCAGGTGGATGAGATCGCAGTGCCGTTGCCACGTCGCTTGCGCGGCCGGATCGTGCTGCAGCCGGAGGCCTGGTCGGGCGAAGCCATTCCGCTCGACCCTGCCGGCCGGCACCACTGGCGGCCGATCGCGCCGCAATCCGCCATCACGGTCGAGTTCGAGCGACCGCAAGTATCCTGGAAGGGCACCGCCTATATCGACAGCAACTTCGGCACGGTGCCGCTCGAGCAGGACTTCGCGTCCTGGAACTGGTCGCGCCGGCACGATGCGAGCGGCACGACCGTGTTCTACGACATCGCGCCGCGCGCGGGGGCGGCAAGCAACCTCGCCTTCCATTTCGATTCCGCGGGCCGGCGCCGCGATGCCGAGCCTGCGCGTGCATTCGATCTGCCGCGCGGGCTTTGGGGGGTCGAGCGGCGCGTGCGGGCGGATGGCGAGACGGCGCGCCTTCTGCGGACGCTGGAGGATGCGCCGTTCTACACGCGCTCCCTGGTGCGCTCGGACGCCCCGGATGGCGTCGGCATGACGGTGCATGAGAGCCTATCGCTCGACCGGTTCGCGCGGCGCTGGGTCCAGGTCCTGCTGCCCTTCCGCATGCCGCGCCGAGGCTGAAGCCCGCTCCCGGGCGCGACGCGCCTCAGTGTCGCGCCGCAGCGTGCGAAGTTCGCGCAGCGCAAGCAGCAACGCTACCCCGAACACGAAGATGAGCTCGACGAAGCCTGGCCAGTTGCCGGACATCCGCGCTCCTCAGGCGCTCAGCTTCGGCGCGGTTCAGGCGGTCCGTCGGGCGCGGCGGGCCATTTCATCCTGGCGCTCCAGGCGCTCGAAGAGGTCGACCAGCCAAGTGATACGCGCCTCCAGCCGGCCGCCATGCGAGACGCTCGGTCGTAGGGCATGCAAGGAAACGGCATCGACCAGAAAGCGGGATTCGTGCGCCGCACCCCAGGTCGCCGCCGCCGTGCTGCACGGCGGCGCGCCGGCGAAGGCCCTGGCGATGAGACGCAGCTTGACGTGCCGCGGCACCACGGCACGCCGGGTGACGGAATCGAAGCCCGACCGCGCCACTTCGGCGCCGATCTCGGCATAGAGCAGCCGCGCCGCGCGGATGCCCGGCCGGCAACCGGGGCTGAGCAGCTGGATGCCCGTTTCGGCGCGCTGGTAGATCAGCTCGGTCGCGCGCAACAGGCGCTCGACGGCGTAGGCGATCCCGGAATTGAAGTGCGGGGCGCGCAGCCAGTCATCCGGCGCGAGGCCGGTCTGCTGCAGCCATTCGACCGGCAGGTAGAGCCGGCCATTGCCCGCATCTTCGCCGACATCGCGGGCGATGT
>JAYSFH010000868.1:0-1617 GCA_041913405.1 Dongia sp.
GGGTCAGGATCCCGACACCGCGCCCACCGAGGATATCATGATCCAGCGAATCCCCGACCATCAGCACGCGTTGCGGATCGGGATTGCCCAGGGCCCGGAGCGCCGCCTCGAACATGATCCGATAGGGCTTGCCGATATAGGCGACCTTGCCCCCGAGGTTCTCATAGGCCTGCGCCAACGCGCCGGGTGCCGGCAGGAGCCCCTGCGGCGAGAACATCGTGATGTCCGGATTGGCGCAAATCATCAGCACATTCCGCGCCGCCGCCGCCGCCAGGCGCTCGGTCCAGGCGCCGGGATCGGCCAGGTCGTCGTCCAACCCGGCGAGCAGGATGAAATCCGCCTCCTCCAGCGCCACCAGATCGAGGTCGAGGCCATCGACCACACCACGGTCGCCGTCGCGGCTCAGCAGGAAGCAGCGCCGGCCGACCTGCGTGAAGGGCAGCGCCTTGCGGTCGCGCAAGCCCTGCCAGGCGACCTCGCCCGACGACAGCACGCCGTCATAGGACTCCGCCGGCAGTCCTTTCTTGGCGAGGCGCTGCAGATTGTCTTCCGGCCGCTTGCCGGAATTGGTGAGGACGAGAACCTTCTTGCCATGCTCATGCAGGGCGGCGACGCAATCGCGCGCCTCGGCGAACACGTCCTTGCCATGATGCAGCACGCCGTATTGATCGAGCAGCACATGATCGAAGCGAGCGGCAATCTGCCGGAGGCCGGTGATCAGCGCCGTCATGGCGGCCCCGCATGCAGCGCCAGCAAGGCGGCGCCATAGCTGGCCTCGGTCTGCTCCGCGATCGTCACCGGCACGCCGAGCAGGCGGTGCCGGATCTCGCTCCAGGCGGCGTTCTTGGCGCCGCCGCCGATCGAGATCACCCGGCGCAAGGCCGGCGCGCCCAATTCACCCAGGCGGCGATAAGCCATCGCCTCGACCGCGGCGACGCCTTCGAGCAGGCCCTGGAAGAAGGCGACGTCATCCGCCGGCCGCGGCGTTACCCGCGGCGCCAGGTTGGGATCGGCAATCGGGAAACGCTCGCCCGGTTTGGGCAACGGATAGTAATCGAGGCCGGTCGGCTGCGCGGGCTTCAGCTTCGGCGTCATCGCCTCCAGCTCAGCGGTGGAGAAATGCGCCAGCAGCGCGGCGCCGCCGGTGTTCGAAGCACCCCCCGCCAGCCAGCGGTCGCCGAGCCGGTGTGAATAGATGCCCTGGTCCGCCGCAAAGACCGGCTTCTCGGCCAGCAGCTTCACCACCAGCGTGGTGCCGAGCGAGGTCACCGCGTCGCCCGGCGCGCTGGCACGGGTGGCGATGAAGGCCGCGACGCCGTCGGTGGTGCCGGCGTGGATCCGGGTCGCCGACGAAAGGCCGAGCCGCCGCGCCATCATCGGATCGATCGCGCCGATCTCCGCGCCCGGCACGCGGACCTGCGGCAGCAGTGCGCGCGGAACCTCCAGCCGATCCAGCCAATCCGGCCAGCGCCGGGTCACCGGGTCGTAGCCGAGCTTCAGTGCATTATTCTCGTCGCTGCCGTCGAAGCGCCCGATCAACCGCCCGGCGATCCAGTCGGCCTGGTGCAGCGCGTGCTTCGCCTGGTCGCCGCCGCGCGAAAGCAGATGCAGCAGCTT
>JAYSFH010000869.1:0-1614 GCA_041913405.1 Dongia sp.
TGAGGCGCGTCTTGCGCAAGGTGCTTTCGACGCCCTTGCCCGCCTTGGTCAGGAACAGGGCGCCCAGCACCTGGCGATAGCGCTGCACCGGCACGGCCACGGAGAGCACGAGAGAACCGTCGCCGCCGGAACGCACGAAGGTGCCGGTGTCGCCGCCGAGCGCCTGCTGCACCTCCTGGTAATCGTCGGCGACCTGCACCGCGGATTCGCCGTAGGGCGGATAGAGATCGCTGGCCGGGAAGCGGCCGAGCAGCCAGTCATAGGCCCCGCCCAGCGCCTGCAGGATCGGGCCTTCCGGCGGTTCCGGCGGCGGCAGCGGCTCGATCAGGAGAATCCCGCCGGGACCGGAGAGCAGGAAGGAGTCCGCGATCAAGGTGCCGTTCGGCAGGAAGAGTCGCGCGCGGGTCTTCGAGACATCGACCAGGCGGCGGATGGTCTGGCGCGAGGTGTCGGGCTGCAGCCGCTCGGAGCCGTCGGGATCGGTGACGACGCCGCTCGACGCGAGCGCACCGGAGAAGAGTTCGCCCTCGGTCTTCAGCAGTTCCAATTCGGATTGGATGAGGCTGTCGCGATAGGTCGGCAGATAGAGCAGGCCGAAGACCGGAATCGCCAGCGCCATGACGTTGAGCAAGAGAATGCGCCGGGTGATCGGCGACATCCACAGACTGCGCCGCGCAGGCGCCGATTTCGCGCGCGATTTATCCGGCGCGGGCTCGGACCTGGTCTTGACGGGGAGCGGCCGCTCTACCTTTGGCGCGGCCTTGGCAACCGGCGCTTCGACACGGCGCATCTGCGGCTCGCGCCGGCTCTCCCCCGCGGGGGCGGGCGCCGGCTTCGGCTTGCGGCGGAAGAAAGAGATGATGGTGCCGGGCTTGGACTCGGATTCCGGCAGCCTAAATTCCGCATGCGCGGCGCGCGGGCTGCTGCCCAGAGTCGGCTCGACCCTGCCGCTGTCCCTGATCGTGTCGGCCATCGCCGATCAATCCTTCAGGACAAGCGGCGTGGCACGGGCGCGCTCAGGCCTCGCGATACCGATAGCCCACGCCATACAGCGTCTCGATCTGATTGAAATCGGTGTCAACGACCTTGAACTTCTTTCTCAGGCGCTTGATGTGGCTGTCGATGGTGCGGTCATCGACATAGATGTTCTCGCCATAGGCGGCGTCCATCAGCTGGTCGCGGCTCTTCACATGGCCCGGCCGCTGCGCTAGCGCCTTCAGCAGCAGGAACTCGGTGACGGTCAGCTCGACCGGCTTCTCGGCCCAGGTGCACAGATGCCGGGTCGGGTCCATCATCAGCTCGCCGCGCACCAGCTGCGCCTCGCCGGTCGCCTGCGTCGTGCCGCGGCTCATCTCGCGGCGGAGCAAGGTGCGGATACGCTCGATCAGCAAGCGCTGGGAGAAAGGCTTCTTGATGTAGTCGTCGGCACCCATGCGCAGGCCCATGAGCTCGTCCACCTCGTCGTCCTTCGAGGTCAGGAAGATCACCGGCAGGTCGCTGGTGCGGCGGAGCTTCTCCAAGAGCTCCATACCGTCCATGCGCGGCATCTTGATGTCGAGCACGGCGAGATCGACCGGCGTGGTCGCCAGCGCCCGCAGGGCCTCGGCGCCGTCG
>JAYSFH010000870.1:0-1606 GCA_041913405.1 Dongia sp.
CTGCTGGTTCTCGAGCGCGATGGCGGCGCTGCCGGCGATCGCCTTGAGCAAGGCGAGCAGGTGGCCGGAAACGTTCTCGGTGTCGGTCTGGGCGGTCGCCGCTTCCGAAACCAGCATCACGACGCCGAGGGTTTCGCCGCGCGGGCTCAAGAGCGGGACCGCGATCAGGTCGACATGCTCCGACTTGACGCCGAGTTTGCTGGCGACGGCACGATCGACCGACTTGATCTCATCGAGCCGGACCTGCCGGGTCTCGATCTTGCGGCGCAAGGCGGCGTCCGAGATGATGCTGTTGCGGATCTCGAGCGGCACGCGCATGGCGTATTCCTCGTCGAGGGCCTCGAAGGTCTGGTCCCCGGAATGACGGCCGATCTCAAAGCGCATCGCCTTGCCGTCTTCTTCGAGCAGATAGACCACGCCGCCCATGGTGCGGCTGACATCCACCATCTCGCGCAGGATCCGGTTCAGCAGCGAGTGCAGGTCGCGTTCGGCGGTCAGGCTGCTGCCGATCTCCAGGAAGCGGCGGATCGTCGTCTTCATTTCGTTCATGATGATCGAGAGCTCGTCCACCTCCTCGATGCCGGTGTGGACGGCGGCGGCGTTCGAAAAGTCGAAATCGCGGATTGAGCCCGCTTCATCGGCGAGTGAGCGCAGCGGCTTAGACAGGCGCCGCGCCAGTTCCCAGACCGCGAAGATCGACATCAGCATCAGCAGGGAGCAAACGGTGATCAGCATCCATTTGATGCGATCGATGCCGATATTCATCTGATCCTGGGGCAAGGACCTGATCTCGCTGAACTGCCAGACGCCGATCACGCCCAGAGCCAGGAATGCGATGATCAACAGCGTCGCAAAGAAAGCCGTGATATGGCGGCGCAGCGGATATCGGTTCGCAACTTTGCGCAGCGCGAAGTCGTTGCGAAGAACGGTCGTCTCCATGGAACTTGGTCCTCACCGCGCCCCACACGAAGATGTGGGATCTCCCCAGAATTCAAAGTCTGCTACCCATTGTAGTATTGGTGCAAGATCCTTCTCAGATGGTTAACTTGCGACCACTTTTGTTCCCCGCCGTGACAAACGTCACCAGACGGGGGTGTGCGTGGCCGACCCGCCCCCGAAAGGAGGCGGGAGAGACCCGATTCCTGCGGGAAAATGGGTGGGGGTCAGCCGCCGGCGAAGCCGAGCTGGCGCGAAACCGAGCGGGCGCTGTGCCGGACCCGGGCGCCCAGTTCGGGCAGGCGGATACCCCAGTCGCGGGATTTCAAGCCGCTTACGCTGATGGCGCCGGCCACGGTGCCGCCCCGGTCGAAGACGCAGGAGCCGATACAGGCGACCCCGTCATTGTCCTCCTCGTCATCGACCGCAAAGCCCCGCTCGAGGCTGACCGCCAGCTCATCCATGAGCAGCGGCACGGCCGTGATGGTGCGCGACGTGCGCTTGGGCAGCGGGCGGCGCTCCAGGATGCGCTGCGCGGCTTCGCGCGGCATGGCGGAGAGCATCGCCTTGCCGACGGCGGAGCAGTGCGGCAGCTCCCGGCGCCCGAGTGCCGCCTCGAAGCGGATCGTGCCCGGTGCATCGACCCGGCCGACCACGACGGCACAATCAT
>JAYSFH010000871.1:0-1598 GCA_041913405.1 Dongia sp.
CGCCTTCGACCACCACACCATCCATCACGCAGGCCTTCATGCCGACGAAGGCGCCGTCCTCGAGCGTGCAAGCATGCAGCAAGGCCATATGGCCGACGGTGATGTCGTTGCCGATCGTGGTCTTGGTGCCCGTCGCGCCTTCCCGCTCGTGATTCACGTGGATGACAGTGCCGTCCTGGATGTTGGTACGGGCGCCGATCCTGATGCTGTTGCTGTCGCCCCTGAGCACGCAGCCATACCAGATGCTGGACCCGGCACCGATCTCGACATCGCCGATGATGACGGCGGTCTCGGCGATGAAGGCGTCCGGTGCGATCTTCGGGGTGATGCCTTCGAAGGACTTGATCAAGCCAGGCATGGCGAGCGGCTTCATGCCTTGTCCATTCCCAACATCAGACGGATGTTCTGCACCGCTGCACCCGACGCACCCTTGCCGAGATTGTCCAGCCGCGCCACCAGCAGCGCCTGGTTGAGCGCATCGTTGGCATAGACGCGCAGCTCCATCTTGTCGGTGTCGTTCAAGGGCTCAGCCTCCAGGCGATCGTTCGGCGCGGTCTTCACCACCTTGACCAACTCCGCGCCTTCGAAGTGGCGCTCGAGCGCGGCTTCGAGATCGGAGGCCTTTGGCCGAGCGGGGAGCGTGTCGAGATGCAGCGGCACCGAGACCAGCATGCCCTGGCGGAAATGGCCGACCGAGGGGATGAAGATCGGACGCCGGCTGAGCTTGGAATATTGCATGAGCTCAGGCACGTGCTTGTGCTCGAAGCCGAGGCCATAGAGCTCGAAGGACGGCCCGCCGCTCTGCTCATGCGCCTCGATCATCTGCCGGCCGCCGCCGGAATAGCCGCTGACCGCATTGACGGTCACCGGATAGTCGGCCGGCAGCAGCCCCGCCTCGACCAGCGGACGGAGGAGCGCGATGCCGCCGGTCGGATAGCAGCCGGGATTGGAGACATGCTTCGCCTCGGCGATGCGCTTCGCTTGGCCGCGGTCCATCTCGGCGAAGCCATAGACCCAGTCGGGCGCCACGCGATAGGCGGTGCTGGCATCGAGGATGCGCGGGGCCGCATTGCCGAGGCCCGCTGCAAGGGCCACCGACTCCTTGGCCGCGGCATCGGGGAGGCAGAGCACCACCAGGTCCACCTCGCCCATGATGTCGCGGCGGGCGTTGGGATCCTTGCGCTTCTCGCCGGTCAGGCTGCGGAGCTCGATCCCGGGCTGCGTCAGCAGGCGCTCGCGGATCCCGAGACCCGTCGTGCCCGCTTCGCCATCGATGAAAACCCGCGCCGTCGCCGCCATCTGGGACCTTCCTGCCGAACGCCTGTCCGTCCTAGCTAATGGAGAGCGGCGGCATGATCAAGCGACGGTTCCGCGCAGCAGTCTTGCGTCAGTTCCGGCCGAGGAAGTCGAGGATCTCCGCCGCCGCAGCCTCGCCGGACGCGACTGCGCCCTCGAACCAGCCGGCCTGGTCGGGGGCGAAGTCGGAGCTGGCGAAGGCCAAGGCACCGCGCCGGACCCAGGTGGTCGCGGTGACCACCTCGGGGGCGCCGACCGTTGCGGCCACCCAGGTGCCCTTGGCGTAGCTATCCGCATTCCAG
>JAYSFH010000872.1:0-1595 GCA_041913405.1 Dongia sp.
TGGCCCAGCCGTCGCAAGGCCCCAGTCTTGCATCCCTTGCCGTCATCGCCGTGGTGGTCGCCGCGCTGGCCGCCGCCTTCGCCTACACCGCCGGCTGGCTCTCGCCCGACCGGCTGAGCGGCGCCAAGCTGGTTGAGGCGCTGGCGCCCGCCGGCGGGCCGGCGCTCGGCCACCGGCGCAACCATGCCAAGGGCATCTGCTTCACCGGCAGCTTCGAATCCAACGGCAACGGCGCGGCGCTGTCGACCGCCCAGGTCTTCGCCGCCGGGCAATACCCGGTGCTCGGCCGTTTCAACTTCAGCACGACCGACCCCAACGCCGCCGATGCGACCTCGCGCGTGCGCGGCATGGGGCTTGAGATCACCACGCCCGATGGCGGCGTCTGGCGCTCGGCGATGATCGATCCGCCGTTCTTCCCGGTCGCCACGCCCGATGCCTTCTATGCGCTGCTCCAGGCGGCGGCCAGCAAGGAGCCGGACGCGATGAAGAATTTCGCCGCCGCCCATCCGGAGATCGCGGCCTTCGGCGCCTGGGCCGGCAGCGCGCCCTGGACCGCTTCCTATGCCGAGGACACCTATAACGGCCTCAACGCCTTCACCTTCACCGATGCCGCCGGTGCCCGGCATGCGGTGCGCTGGTCATACCGGCCGCAAGCCGCGGTGCAGTCGATGAGCGCCGAGGACTTCGCCAAGCTCGGCCCCGATCACCTCGCGCAGGAGATCGCCGCCCGGGTCGCGCAGGCGCCGCAGCGCTGGACCCTGGTGCTGCAGGTCGCCGAGCCCGGCGATCCGACCGCCGACCCCAGCAAGGCCTGGCCGGCCGAGCGCAAGACCATCGAGGCCGGCACGCTGACCGTGGACAAGATCGAGGCCGAGGCCGACGGCCCTTGCCGCGACATCAACTTCGATCCCACCATCCTGCCCTCCGGCATCGCCGTCTCGGACGATCCCTTCCCGGCGGCGCGCTCGGCCGCCTATGCCCGGTCGTTCAGTCTCCGCCTGTCGGAGGAAGCGCAATATCCGCACGCGGCGGGAGGCCAGCCATGAGTCGTAACGGCATGAGTCGTAACGGCATGAGTCGTAACGGCATGAAGTTCACGCTGCTCCAGCGCCTGCTGCACTGGCTGATGGCGCTGGCGATCCTCGCCATGCTGTTCATCGGCGTCGGCATGGTCTCGACCGCGGCGCCGGAACGCGTGCTGCTGCTGACCACGCACAAGACGCTCGGCCTGGCGCTCCTGCTGCTGGTGCTGCTCCGGATCGTCGTGCGCCTCAGGGCCGGCACGCCGCCGCTGCCGCGCGACCTGCCGCCGCCGATGCGCCTCGCCGCGAAGCTTTCGCATGTTGCGCTTTACGGGCTGATGCTCGCCATGCCGCTGCTCGGCTGGGCGATGCAGTCGGCCGGCGCCACCCCGATCGTTCTGCTCGGCGGAATCCGGATCCCGGCAATCCTCGCGCCCGATGCCGGCCTCTACACGCTGCTGCACGGCGCGCATGTGACGCTCGGCCTCGCCTTCTTCGCGCTGATCCTGCTGCACATCGCCGCGGCCTTGTTTCACGCCCTGGTGCGCCGCGACGGCGTGTTCCAAAGCATGG
>JAYSFH010000873.1:0-1588 GCA_041913405.1 Dongia sp.
AGTCGTTCACCGGGTTCTTGGGGAATCCCCAGTAGTAGTAGATCGCCCCTTCGAGGCCGGGGAACTGCTTCCAGCCGGCCATCACCGGCAAGAGGTTGCCGCCGGGCGCCATCTCGATGCCGAAGCGCTCGGGCTTGAGGTCCATCAGCTTCGGCAGCGGATGGGCGCCGGCCCACACCACGATCACGACCTTGCGGCCGGGCTTGTCCTTCAGCGCGTCGAAGATGCGCTGCGCCGAGGCGGTGAAATCGGTCGTGGCCTGCGGGGCGTATTCCTCATGCACGACCTTGGCCTTGGAGCCGACGGCAGCCAGGGCGGCCTTCACCGCGGCGACGCCGTCCTTGCCGAAGGCATAGTCCTGGGCGAGCGTGGCGATGCTGATGTTCTCGTCCTTCAGCGTCGCGGCGGAGGCCAGCGCGTCCTGTGTGGAATTGCGCCCGGTGCGGAAGATGTAGCGGTTCCACTTCTCGCCGGTGATCGCGTCGGCCACGGCCGGCTCGACGATCAGCAGCTTCTTGTATTCCTCGGCGATGGGCAGCATGGCAAGCGCGCCCGCCGAGCCGGTGGTGCCGACGGCGATGTCGACCTTGTCGTCGCCATAGGCCTGCTCCAGCGCGGCCTTGGCCAGGTCGGGCTTGAACTGGTCGTCCTTCAGGATGACCTGGATCTTGCGGCCGTCGACTTCCATCGTGCCCTTGGTCGCGTATTCCAGGCCCAGCATGAAGCCGGCCTCGGTCTGCCGGGCATAGGCCTCAAGCGGACCGGTCTTGCTGTAGATCAGCGCTACCTTGAGGGGCGGCTGCTGGGCCGCGGCCGGACCGGCCAGAAGCAGGCCGGTCAACGCCAGGAACGAACGACGGATCATGAAGAACCTCCTTGGAGAAGGGTCTTCTAGTCGATGATCGCGGCTTGCACCATGCTACGGAATTGATTGCGCAACGCAATCCGGTCGGGATCGCTCACCTGGACCATGTAAATGGCCGTCAGCTCGTTCTTCGGATCGACCCAGAAGAGCGTTCCGGCATTGCCGGCCCAGCCATATTCCCCGACCGAGCCGGGCAGCGCCGCCTCGCCTGTCATCGTTCTGACTTCGAAGCCCAGGCCGAAGCCCAGACCGGGCGGCCGGCCCGGCCGTGTGCCGGTATGGTCAGCCGTCATGAAGGCCAGGGTCTGCTTTCCGATCAGGCGCTTGCCGTTCAATTCCCCGCCATTCGCCAGCATGGCGGCAAAGCGGAGATAGTCGGCCATCGTGGAAGTTAGTCCACCACCGCCGGATTCGTACTTCGCGCCATCGTCGACCTTGAAGCGCGGCGTCATCGGCTGACCGCCGGGGCGCTGCCCGGGCTGGGCGGCCCGCGCCACCTTGGCGGCCGGTACCTGGAACTGCGTGTCGACCATGCCGAGCGGCTTGAAGATGCGCTCAGAGAGTGACTCGCCCAGGGTCTTTCCATCCACGACCTCGATGAGCCGCCCCAGCACGTCGGTCGAAACGCCGTACTCCCAACGAGCGCCGGGCGAGAAGCGCAGCGGCAGAGTCGAGAGCTTGGCGACGAACTCCTGGTTGCTCATCGACCGGTCGCCGATCTTT
>JAYSFH010000874.1:0-1586 GCA_041913405.1 Dongia sp.
TCGAAGGCCAAGCCGCAGTACTTCGAGATGTTCGGCCATCGTGGCCTGGTGCAGGACGGCTGGAAGGCTGTCTCCTACCATCCGCCGGGCGCCGACTTCGCCAACGACAAGTGGGAACTCTACCATCTCGACCAGGACTTCAACGAGACCAACGATCTCGCCGAGAAGGAACCCGAGCGGCTGAAGGCGATGATCGAGGAATGGTGGCGGCAGGCCGAGGCGAGCAAGGTGCTGCCGCTCGACGACCGCTTCGCGCCGCGCTTCGCCGACAATGCCAAGCGCTTCCACGGTCCCCGCAACCGCTTCGTCTTCCATGCCGGGATGGGCCACGTCCCGACCGATGTGGCACCCGACGTGCGCAACCGCACCTACACGATCGAAGCCGACGTCCAGGTCGACGGGCCGATGACCGAGGGTGTGCTGATCGCCCATGGCGATATGACGACCGGCTATTCGCTCTACATGAAGGAGGGCAAGCTCGCCTACGACATGAACATAGGCGGCGAGCACCATCTGATCGTCTCAGACCGCCCGGTGCCGGCCGGCAACCGCAAGCTCGCGGTGCGCATGCGCCGCAAGGAGGGTCGCAACCTCGCCACCATCCTGATCGACGGCGAGCCGGCGGGCAGCTTTGACACCCAGAACGGATTCGTAAGCTTCATCTCCTGGTCGGGCCTAGACATCGGCCGCGACCGGTCGAGCCCCGTGTCCCACTACGAGGCGCCTTTCGCCTTCACCGGCAAGCTGCGCAAGGTCACGGTGTTGATGGACGACGATCAGGTGCTCGACGCCGAAACGGCAGCCACGGCGGCCCTGGCCCGCGAGTGAGCACCGCACTGCCGGGGAGGGGCATCGACAGCGCCTATGCCTGGCGGCTGGCGCTGGTCTCGATGGGCTGCGTGGCACTGGGCGGCGGCGGCATCTACCTGCCCATGGTCGGCCTCAAGGAGATGGCGGCCGACTTCGGCGACCAGCGAGCGGTGCCGTCCTTCGCCTACATGGTCGGCTTCTTCGGCATGGGCGTGGGCGGCGTCTTCATGGGCTGGCTGGCCGATCGCACCAGTCCGCGGGTGCCGCTGCTGATTGCCGGCCTCTCGATCGCGCTGGGCGGTTGGGTCGCCTCGCGGGGCGGCGAAATCGCTCTCTATGCCGGCTACGCGATGCTGCTGGGGTTCTTCGGCAATGCCGGCACCTTCACGCCGGCGATGAACAACGTGCAGGGCTGGTTCGAGAAGCGGCGCAACATGGCGGTCGCGCTCATCTCCATCGGCCCGGCGGTGGCCGGCTCGGTCTGGCCGCAGGTCTATCGCCTGCTGCTTCCCGAGATCGGCTGGCGCGACACGCCCTCTATGGCCGCGCGGCACCGACTTTGCGCGGGCCGGGCGGGCGGCGGCGCGAGGAGAAGGTGCATCTGCCGCTGCCGTCGTCGACGATCATGCTGCTGCTGTCGGCCGCCGGTTTCTGCTGCTGCGCCGCCATGGCGATCCCCTTCGTGCACATGGTCGCCTTCTGCGGCGACCTCGGCTATCCGGCGGCGCGCGGCACCGAGGCAGTGTCGCTGGTGCTGGTGTCGGCCATCGTCGCCA
>JAYSFH010000875.1:0-1585 GCA_041913405.1 Dongia sp.
GATCAGCGTGCCCCAGATCGAGCCGATGCCGCCGGTGAAGCTGGTGCCGCCGAGGATGACCGCGGCGATCGCATCCAGCTCGTAGGACTGGCCGAGCTGCAACCCATTGGCGGCATAGAGCCGCGCCGCCGACATGACGCCGCCCAAACCCGAGAGCAAGCCGGAGGCGGCGTAGACGAAGAGCAGAATCTGCCAGACCTTGATGCCGGCGAGGCGCGCCGCGTCCGGGTTGCCGCCGACCGCGTAGATGCGGTTGCCGAGCACGGTCCGGCGCAGCACGATCCAGGAGATCACCACCACGGCCAAGGCGATGATGACCAGCCAGGGCACGCCCAGGAAGGTGCCGTTGCCGATGAAGGCGAAGGGGAGCTGCGGGTTGAAGACCGTGGTGTCGGCGCCCATCAGCCGGGCGATGCCGCGCACCGCGGTCAGCGAGCCCAGGGTCACGATGAAGGGCGGCAAGCGCATCGCCGCGATCAGGAATCCGTTGGCGAGACCGAAGGCGAGACCCATGCCAAGCGCCGCGGGGATGCCGAGCATGCCCCATTCCGGGATATGCGAGGCGATGATCGCGACCATGGCCGAGGCGGCGAGGATCGAGCCGACCGAAAGGTCGATGCCGGCGGTCAGGATGACGAAGGTCATGCCGGCGGCGAGCACGATGTTGATCGCCGCCTGCTGGGTGACGATCGAGAGATTCTGCCAGCTCATGAAGCGGTCGGTGGTAAGCTGGAAGAAGACCGCGAGCAGGATCAAGACCGGCAGCATGCCGGCGACCTGGAGGATGGTGCGCATCTTCTGCTTGCGCGCCTGGGCGCCTTGCCGGGCCTCGACTGCCGCCTGCGTGGTTTGATCGCGGGTGGTTTGATCGACCATGAGTGTCTCTTAAGCCGCTTTGCTGTCTTCGGTGAGGGTGGCGAGCGCCATGATGGCTTCCTGGGTGATCGGCTTTTCCGCCGAGCCCTGCACCTCGCCGACGATCCGCCCGTCGCGCATGACCAGCGCACGGTCGGAGATGCCGACCAGCTCAGGCAGCTCGCTGGAGATGACCAGGATCGCGGCGCCGGCGCGGGCGAGATCGTCGATGATCTGGTAGATCTGCGACTTAGCGCCGACATCGATGCCGCGGGTCGGCTCGTCCAGCAGCAGCACCCGGGGCTTGGTCTCCAGGAGGCGCGCCAGCAACACCTTCTGCTGGTTGCCGCCGGAGAGCGAGCCCGCGGTGACGCCGGCGCTCAACGTGCGGATGCCGAGCGACTGGATCGCCTTGGCGGCGCGGGCGCGGGCGGCGCGGAGATTGAGCAGGCCGCCCAGATGCGAATCCTGGTCGAGCACGCCCATGCCGATGTTCTCGCGGATCGTCATGTCGAGGAAGAGGCCCAGGGCCTTGCGGTCCTCGGTGAGATAGACGATGCCGGAATCGACCGCGTCCTGTGGCGCGCCGATCCGGCATTCCTTGCCGCCGACCAGGACGCGGCCCGCAGTCTTGCGATCGGCGCCGTAAATCAGGCGCGCGAGCTCGGTGCGGCCGGAGCCGACCAGGCCGGACAGCCCGACCACTTCGCCGGCGCGCAAGGTGAAGCTG
>JAYSFH010000876.1:0-427 GCA_041913405.1 Dongia sp.
GCCCCGCGCCCCATTGCCCGCCGGGGGTTTCTGGGATTCGCTGCTGCGGCAACCCACGCGGCCGGTGAACCAGGCGTTATCGCTTGCGGAAATTGACATTCAGCCTGGCCATGTCGGTGATGAAGTCCACCTGCAGCACCTGGTAGGACAGCACTTCGACGCCCAGCCGCTGCGACAGGATGGCTTTCATCGCCGGCGGGTCGCTCAACAGCTCCTTGTCGACATGATCGAGTGATACCTTCGCGCCGCCTATGGAGCGCAGCATGCGTGGATGATCGATGATCCAGGCGCCCAGCAGCACGATCATCAGGACCAGTACGACCAGGGGCAGCGAGGTGCCCTGCACCGAGCAGATGACGGCGATGCTCACGCTGCCGAAAAAATAGGTGAGCTCCATCTTGTCGAGCGGTTCCGAGCGCAAGGTGAA
>JAYSFH010000876.1:437-1583 GCA_041913405.1 Dongia sp.
ACCGCCGAAAGCACGGTGAGGACACCGAACACGAAGGCGTTGAACATGGCGGCACTGGTGGCCAGGTCCTTCTCGCGGTAGCGGCGATAGAACAGGCCGAAGACGAGGATTCCGGTCGCCGAGAAGTCCAGGAGGACCCGGATGGCGATCAGAACGATGGAAATGCCGAAGACGTCTTCGCTCGACGCGGTATCGATCAACGCGCACCACTCCCGACCGGCACCGCGAGACGCCGTGCCAACTGCTGCGAAAATATGTCTGTCAGATGACAGTTTGCTGACGAATTCGCGGAGGGACGGCGGATTCCGGTTGGGGCCTATTCGGTGAGATAGACGACCGGAGCGCCCGCGGCGATCGCATACACCACGAGGGGCGCGGTCTTCTGCCCGCTCATGCCAGGGGAGCCGAGGGGCATGCCGGGGACGGAGATGCCCTTGATGGCGGGCCGCTCGGCGAAGAGCTTCGCGATGGCCGCCGCGGGCACATGGCCCTCGATCACATAGTCGCCGCCGAGGATCGTGTGGCAGCCGAAAAGATGTTGCGGAATCCCGAGCGTCCGGCGGAAGCCGTCGAGGTCGGCTGAGATTTCGACGGTGACGGCGTAGCCGTTCTGCCGGAGATAGGCCGCGTGGCCTTCGCAGCAGGCGCAGCTCGGATTCTTGATCAGGCGCAGCGCCGGCGCCGCCGCTGCGGCCGGCTGCAGCAGCGCGCCGAGGGCGACCATTCCCAGGGAGGCCCGGAGCAGATGTCTGCGGTTCCTGTCCACGGCATTCTTGCTAGCATCCTTCCTCGCGCGGGTCCATGCCGGGGCGGACTGCGCGGCGCGGCGACACCTTACCGCATACAAAGCGGGCCCGGTCTTTCGACCGGGCCCTTCAGTCTAGGGGATAAGAGGAACGCGTGGATCAGGCCGTCGCCGGCAGGCCGGTGAGATAGCCGACCGCCCCGCCGAGCTTGCCGCGGGCGTCGCCGTAGTTCTTGGCGATCAGCGGCTCCAGGGACTGGTAGACCTTGATGTGGAGGCCGCCGGTGATGTTGCCGGCGTCGTCCTTCTTCAGCTCCCAATCGCCGGCATGCTGGAAGTTGGACATGATGTAGGTGAAGCCGTTCACCTCATCGACCGCATGCAGGCCGGTGGATTCCGCG
>JAYSFH010000877.1:0-1580 GCA_041913405.1 Dongia sp.
GCAAGGCGCGCGACATGGTGCCGTCATAGACCAGCGGGGAATTGGCGTTGATGTTCCCCATGATCACGCAGTTCTGGTCGACGAAGTCGGCGCCGAAGGCGATGCGGGCGAGCTCGATCGAATCCTCGGCGCGCTCTTCGGCGGTGACGCCGCCCATGAAGGGTTTGTCGGAATACTTGAGATGGCTGTAGACCATATCGAGATGCCGCTTGTTGACCGGCAGGTCGGTGGGCTCGCAGACCGTGCCGCCGGAATGGTGCAGCCAGGGCGACATATAGGCGAGCTTCACGAAGTTGCGGAAATCCTCGATGGCGCCGTAGCGCCGGCCGTTCTCGAGGTCATGGACGAAGGGCGAGCCATACGCCGGCGAGAAGACGAGATGCGTCTCGCCGATCTGGACCGAGCGCGCCGGGTTGCGGGCATGGTGGGTGAAGCGTTTCGGCGCCGAACGGGCGATGATGCTGCGCACCAGCCCCGGCTCGAAGCGCACCCGCTCGCCCTCAACATCGGCGCCGGCTCCGCGCCAGAGCTCCAGGCAGCGGTCATCGCCGCGAAAATCGATGCCGACCTCCTTCAGGATGGTGTCGATCGCAGCCTCGATCCGGGCCAGGCCTTCCTCGCCCAGGAGGTCGAAGGTCGGGATCTGCCGATTGATGCCGGCGATGATGGCTTGCGGCTTGGAGCCGCGCGCCTGCCGCGATTGCCGGCCCCCCCGGCTGCGCGCCGGCGCGGTTTCCAAGTCGGCCATGGCTCTCTCTCCCTGAGTATCTTTCTTAACGGGAGTCTAGCGATGCCGGGGCGTCAGGCCAACCGGCGGCCGGGCCTGGGCCCATAAGGGAATCATCTGCCTTGGAAGCTGGCCGGTGAAGGGATATTGATCCCATCAGGAACGCCCAAACCCTTTCGCAGGCTATGACAACCCTGGACGACGTCGAGAGCCCAATCCTGCGCCGGTTCTTTCAGTATTATCTGGAGAAGCGCGGCGACCGGGCGTTTCCGGCGCGAACCGACCTCGACCCGCTCGATTTCGTCTATGCTCTCGGCGACATCACCCTGATCGACGTCAAATACGACCCGATGCGGTTCAACTTCCGGCTGGACGGCAGCCGGCATGTCGAGCGGTTCGGCTTCGATCTCACCGGCCGATCCCTGGACGAGTTCCCCTATCCGGAAATGCGCCAGGCGATCTTCGACAGCTACAAGGACGTCATCGACCACCGGGAGCCCCGGCGCTACTTCCGCGACCTCGAATCATCGGGCCGCTGGTTCCGCTACGAGACCCTGTTGCTGCCGCTGTCGAGCGACGGCAAGACGATCGACATGATCGTCTCGGCGATCTCGTTCCACGACCTGCAGATTCCGCTCGAGCCGCACTGAGCGCAGTTCCAACCCGGGACCTCAGCGGCCTGCGGCATTCTGCAGGTGCGATTTGTAATCGAGGTCGTGCCGGAAAAGAATATCGATCAGGGTATTGCGCACCGTCAGCGCCGCCTTGCGGTGCTCGTCGCTCGAGCCGTCCACGCCGGAAAGAAATCCGACCATCTCGTTGAAACGGCGTTCCAGCTCGCGGTGCTGCGTCT
>JAYSFH010000878.1:0-1574 GCA_041913405.1 Dongia sp.
ATGACACTCTCCGGGAAACCTTCTGGGGGGAAATCTTCTGGGTCGGAGACCGATAGATCGCGCCCGGCAGCGCCGGTGACAATCGCGCTTGAGGTGATAAGATTGTCAACGAGTTGGGAACAATGGAGCGGTCATGGACCAGGTCGCCGCGATGCGCAGCTTCCGCAAGGTGCTGGAGCTCGGCAGCTTCTCCGCCGCGGCGCGGCAGCTCGGCCTCTCCAAGGCCGCGGTCTCCAAGCAGGTGAGCGAGCTCGAGGCCTATCTCGGGGCGACGCTGATCCACCGCACCACGCGCCGGCTGCATCCGACCGATGCCGGCCAGGCCTATTTCGAGAGCGCGACCGCGCTGCTCGACGAACTGGAGGCGGCCGACGCCGCGGTCCGGCATCTGCAGTCGGAGCCGGCAGGAACCTTGCGCGTCAGCGTGCCCAGCGCCTTCGGCCAGGTCTGCCTCTCCGCCATGCTGTCGGAGCTCGGCCGGCGCCACCCGAAGCTCACCGTCTCGGTCGAGGCGACCGACCGCCTGGTCGACCTGGTGGAAGAGGGGTTCGATGCCGCGATCCGCATCCGCGCGACCCTGCCGGACTCGACGCTGATCGCCAAACGCATCCGCCAGATCCCGATCCATGTCGTGGCCGCGCCCAGCTATTTGAAGGCCCATGGCACGCCGCAGAAGCCTGAGGATCTCGCCCGGCACAACTGCTTCATCTACACCTTGAGCAGCCGGCCGTTCGAGTGGAGCTTTAAGGGCTCGCGCCAAGTGAAGGTGCGCGGCACGATTCACGCCAATCACGGACATTTGTTGCTGGAGCCGCTGCGGGACGGCGAGGGAATTGCCATGCTGCCGGAGTTCCTGCTGGCGCAGGACCTGGAGAAGGGGACCATCGTGCCGATCCTGACCAAGTTCCCGGCGGATCCGCTGACGCTGTTCGTCGTTTATCCGCCCAGCCGGCATTCCAGCCCGAAGATCCGGGCCCTGGTCGATATCGTCGGCGAGTGGTTCGCGCCCAACCAGACCTGGGAGACTGCGATGGAGAAACCGGCCGCGCGCCGCCGTGCCGCCCTCAAGCTGAGGGAGCGCAATCTCCATGGCGCCTAATTCATCGCCCGGCATCGCCGACCTGGCGCCGGTCCGGGTCTGGGACCCTTATGTCCGCGCCTTCCACTGGCTGCTGGTGATCGGCATCGCCGCCTCCTGGATCAGCGGCGAGAACGAATGGATGGAGACGCATTACCAGATCGGTCTTGGCGTCGGCTGGCTGATCCTGTTTCGCATCCTCTGGGGTTTCTTCGGCTCACCGACCGCCCGCTTCACCCAGTTCATCAAGGGGCCGGGCGCGGTCGTTGCCTATATGAAGACCATGTTCGCGCGGAAGCCGTCGCATGCCTTCGGTCACAATGCCGGCGGCGGCCTGATGGTGATCGTCCTGCTGCTGGCGGTCGGGATCCAGGTCTTCAGCGGGTTGTTCAACGCCGACGACGTCGTGTTCGAAGGCCCGTTCTACGACAACGTGGCGGAGTCCACCGCCAAGCTCGCGGGCTTCGTGCACGGGCGGCTGTTCAACATCCTGCTG
>JAYSFH010000879.1:0-1572 GCA_041913405.1 Dongia sp.
TCGGTTGCCGTCCGGCAGCCGCCGTAGTCGTGATAGTCGTCGAGCAGGATGACGCCGCCCACGACCAACAGCGGGGCTACGACGGCGAGGCAGTAATGCACGGGGTCATACCAGTCGCAGTCGATGTGGGCGAAGGCGACGGACTTCGCGGCATTGCCCGGCCAGGTTTCCTCGAAGAGTCCCTTCACCAGGCAGACCTGCTTCTGATCCACCTCGATCCCGTTATGGGAGAATGCCTTCACCACGTCGCTGTATAAATCGTCGCGATATCCATAGTACTGGTCGCCGCCGATGCCTTGCGACTTGCCCCCGACGATGACTTCGTAACGCGCCTTTGAATGGGCGTCGTCCTTGTCGGAGGTCGGTGGCGGGATCATTCCGAACACGTCGAACCCGGCAAAGCGCCGGCCGGATTCACGCGCGGCCTTGCCGATGATGATCGCCGATCCGCCGAGCGCCACGCCGAACTCCAGGAAGTCTCCCGCCGGCGTCTTGCTGCCGGCATCCTTGAGGCATTGCTCGAGGCGGATCAGCTTTTCATTCGAAAGGTATGTCAATCGCTGTGCGCGGACCGCTCTGGCCGTCGGCGAGAGGCGCAGGTCATCGACGAACTTGGTGGCGCGGCGAACGATTTTATTCAGCATGCTGTCCTGATATCGAGTGGATGTCGTGCGATGACGGGTTGTTAACGCGGAACCGGAAGGCCGGCACGTTGGCGCCTCCCGTCGCACTGAAAGCACGGTCAGAGCCGTTGCGCCCTAGGCCATCCTGCAAGGAAATATAAGGTGCTTGTGCAGTGCACAAGAGTCAATCTCCTTTATGGGATGGCTGGATTTGGCAAGCGACGGCGGGTCGGTAATGGCGCGCCTGCAGGGCCGGCCTCAGTGCGGCCGGCGAACCACCACGATGTAGTTCTTCGGATAGCCGGACTTCCTGTAGCGCGACGCTTCATCCATCCGATAGAAGCGAGCCGCAAGTGACCGGAACAGTCGCCGGCATAATTTCAGAAACAGTCTTTGCCGAAGACCGCTGCCTTCCATGGATCTGGGCAAGTATAGCACTGCGGAATGAAGCTGATAGGCGAGCGTGCCGAGATAACCCTCCAACCAATCGAGCCGCTCCACATCGAGATCGGCTTGTTTCATCAGATGTCGCCAGCCGAACTGGGTGTAGCGGTAGAAGTCATAGGGCTGCTCGTGCTCTTCGTAGAACAGGGGCGCTGAACAGAACATCACCCCGCCCGCCTTCAGGACTCGCCGGAGCTCCAGGAGGACCAGCAAGGGGTTCGGCAGATGCTCCATGACCTGGTTGAACACCACAGCGTCAAATCGACCGTCTTCGACCGGGATCGATCCGAGGTCGCAGACATAAGTCGATTGCGCATAAGGCTTGTCGACCTTCTCGAAATCCGCTGCCTCGTATTTGCAGTGCTGAAAATAGTTGCGATAGGGCTGTTCTCCGGCACCGGCGTCCAGCACCAGCGACCCCGCCGGCAGTGTTTTCGCGAAACTCTCCATCTCGCGCGCCAGCCAAGTTCTGGATGAATTCCGCACCTGGGCCGCCCCCGTATGG
>JAYSFH010000880.1:0-1564 GCA_041913405.1 Dongia sp.
GACCGAGAAGAAGTTGCGCCCGGTGGGCAGCATGTCGAGACGGCCGCGGGTCGGCGCGCCGGAAGGTCCTGGCTTCACGAAGCGCCCGTCGAGCCCGGTCAGCACCGCGGCGAGCTCGGCATCGCCGCAGGCCGCGACCGAGGGGCGAAGCTCGGTGTTGATGAAGTCGAGCACCGCGCGGCTGCGGGTCCAGCTCGCTTCCGGACGCAGAGTTCCTGCGGTGAGTTTCGAGGCCAGCAGTTCCAGCCGCTCGACCGCATCGCCGATCGTGCGCCAAGGCGTGTCCGAAGCAGCTGCGACGATGGCGGGGCGCGGGCCGGTCCAGCGCTCGCCCAGCTTCGCATCGAGCGGATCGAAATCGAGGCCGAGATCGGCGGCCAGCGCCCGCAGCAGCGAGGCATCGCCGTCTCGACCGGACTTCCGCGGCAGCCGCGTCAGCGCCACCAGCAGGTCGGCGAGCTGCGTGCTTTGGGGCGATTCACCGAAGATGTGCAGGCCGTCGCGGATCTGCAGTTCCTTCAGCTCGCAGAGATGGTTGTCGAGCTTGATCAGCGCGGCCTCGGTGTCGTCCTCCCGGGCGATGCCGCAATCGGCGGCGAGGCCGCTGGCCTGGGCAAGATCGACGATCTTTCCCTTCAGCACGGCGCAGCGGCGCGGATCGACCTGGGACGCTTCGTAATATTCGTCGACCAATGTCTCCAATTCGCTCAGCGGCCCGTAGCTCTCGGCGCGGGTCAGCGGCGGCGTCAGGTGATCGATGATGACGGCGCTGCTCCTGCGTTTCGCCTGAGTACCCTCGCCGGGGTCGTTGACGATGAAGGGGTAGATCAGCGGCACCGGCCCCATCACCGCTTCCGGATAGCAGGCGGCGGAGAGCGCCAGCGATTTCCCGGGCAGCCATTCCAGATTGCCGTGCTTGCCCATGTTGACGATGGCATCGACCTCGGCCACGTCGCGCAAATAGGCATAGAAGGCGAAATAGGCATGCGGCGGCACAAGATCGGGATCGTGGTAACTGGAGACCGGATCGATCCCATAGCCGCGCGCCGGCTGGATTCCGATCAAGGTCGCGCCGAAGCCCTGCAGCGGCAATGCGAAATGCCCATCGGCGCAATGCGGATCGCTCTCCGGCTGGCCCCAGCGCGCAATCACCGCATGGCGGATCGCCGCCGGCAGGGTCGCGAAGAATTCCCGATAGTCGGCGACGGCGAGCCGGGCCGAAGGCGCGCCCCGGTCAAGCAGGCGGTTGATCAGCGCGTCGCCATCGGCGGGGATATCGGCGATCGCATAGCAGGCGCTGCGCATCGCGCGCAGAAGATTGACCGTGCCGGCCGGTGTGTCGAGGCCGACGCCGTTGCCGATCCGGCCGTCGCGGTTCGGGTAGTTGGCCAGCACCACCGCGATGGTGCGCTCGCCCGCCGCTTTCTTGCGCAGGCGGATCCAGCGTTCGGCAAGATCGACCACGAAAGCGATGCGATCCGGAACCGGCTCCGGCGCCACGATGTTGCACTGGGTCGCGGCATCGTAGCGCGCCGCCGCCTTGAAGGAGATCGCGCGGGTGAGG
>JAYSFH010000881.1:0-1563 GCA_041913405.1 Dongia sp.
GCGGCAAGGCGGCGCCCGGCGACAACACGATCTCGGTCGAGGCGCGGCGCGGCGACACCAAGTTCGGGATCTGCTCGACGCCATTCCTCGAGGAGGCGTTCCGCACCGACTATTACCGCATCGACATCACTTTTCACGGCGATGACAGCTGGAGCTACGTGACGCGCACCGACCTCGCACTGCGCGGCCAGACCCCCGCCTTCGACCACCGCGACACCAACACCCTGAAGCGGGTCGCCGCGCCGACGCCGAACCCCCTCATCGGAGAGCTCGCCAGGTCCGCTTAGCAACGCCACCCCGGCACCGCCGCAGCAGGCCCCGGAGTGCGACCGGACGCGCCTTGCAATTGCGAATGACTTGCATTACCAGAGGTACCCATTCGCCAACCCGTTTTCCATCCGGAGCCCTTTGCAATGCACCGCCGTCTGACCTTGGCCTTTTCCGCGTTCCTTCTGGCCGGCACCAGCCTTGCTGCGAACGCGGCCGGGCCCGACCCGAAGGCGATCCTGACCACCTACGCCGATATCGGCCAGGCCATGTTTCAGGATTCGGTCACCGAGGCGGAGAGGCTGAAGACGGCCATCGATGCCTTCCTGGCACAACCCAACGACACGACCTTGAAAGCGGCGCGCGATGCCTGGAAAGCCTCGCGGGTCCCCTATATGCAGACCGAGGCCTTCCGCTTCGGCAACCCGGAGATCGACGATCTCGAGGGCAACGTCAATTCCTGGCCGCTGGATGAGGGCCTGATCGACTATGTCGACAGCGGCTACGGCACGACCTCGGACAGCAATCCCTATTACACGCTGAACGTGATCGCCAATCCGTCGCTGAAGATGGGCGACAAGACGGTGGACGCGTCCAAGATCACGCCGGAGCTGATCGCCTCGCTGCAATCGGCCGGCGACAACGAGGCCAATGTCGCGATCGGCTATCACGCGATCGAGTTCCTGCTCTGGGGCCAGGACCTGAACGGCACAGGTCCCGGCGCCGGCAACCGCCCGGGCAGCGACTATGACACCACCAACTGCACCCACGGCAATTGCGATCGCCGCGCCGACTATCTGCGCGCCGCGACCAGCCTGCTGATCGACGACCTGAAGAAGATGGAAGCGGTCTTCGCCCAAGGCGGCCCGGGCCGCACCCGCCTGCTCGCCAACCCGCAGGAGGGCCTTACCGCCATGTTCACCGGCCTCGGCAGCCTCTCCTATGGCGAGCTCGCCGGCGAGCGCACCAAGCTCGGCCTGATGCTGCACGACCCCGAGGAAGAGCACGACTGCTTCAGCGACAATACGCACAATTCCCACTACTACGACCAGCTTGGTATGTGGGACATCTACAACGGCAGCTACACGCGGACCGACGGCAGCGAAGTGAAGGGCCCGAGCCTGCGCGCGCTGATGAAGACGACGGATATCAAGGTGGCGCAGCGCGTGGTCGATGCCATGAAGGCGACCAATGCCGCGATGGGCGTGCTGAAGCAGACCGCCGATAGCGGCAAAGAGGCCTATGACCAGATGATCGGCGACAACAATCCCGAAGGAAACAAGATCGTCCAGAACG
>JAYSFH010000882.1:0-1560 GCA_041913405.1 Dongia sp.
AGGCCTCGCGCGCATGGACGCGCCGATGGGGAGCTTCATCGCCTATTCGACGGCGCCGGGCGACGTGGCGGCGGACGGCGCCAGCCGGAACAGTCCTTATACGCGGGCGCTGGTCGATGCCATCCAGAAGCCCGGGGCTGCGCTCGAAGAGATCTTCCGCGACGTGCGCAGCAGCGTGATGGCCGCGACCAATCAGAAGCAGGTGCCCTGGGACTCCTCCTCGCTGACGGCGCCGTTCTATTTCCTCCCGCCGGCGGCAACCGCCGCGGTCGGCGCTCCGGCGCCACCCGCACCGGCATCGAGTGGCGACACCAAGGCGGTGGAACTCGCCTATTGGAACGCGATCGCCAACAGCAGCAACCCGGCGATGTTCCAGAACTATCTGAAGAAATACCCGAACGGCGATTTCGCCGATCTGGCCGCCGCCAAGCTGGAGGAGCTGCAGCAGCCTGCCGCCGTCGAGAAGTCGCGTGCGCCCGAAGCGCCCGCCGATGAAGGGCAGGCGATCGCCGAGCTCGACGCGACCTATGTGGCGGTGCAGGGCGCCAATATCCGCGCGGCGCCCAGCACCGACGCGAAGATCGTGGCGCGCCTCAAGGCCGACGATCCGGTGCAGGTGACCGGGCAGGTCAAGGGCAAGGACTGGTACCGCGTCGAGTCCGAGGCCGGCGCCGGGTTTGTCAACATGACCCTGCTGGCGCAAGCGGACGCGAACGAGATCGCGGAATGGCGCGACCTCAAGGCCGCACCCGGTGTGGAGGCGACGAAAGCCTTCCTCGCCAGGCATCCCGACGGCTATTTCAAGCCGAAGGCCGAAGCGCTCCTGGCTTCGCTGCAGCAGCCCGCTCCGGCGCCCGCTCTGGAGCCGGCGACTATGCCGGCTCCAGCGCCGGCCGCAGCCGGCGCGCCCGCCGCGAAGTCCGGCCAGGTGATCCGCGACTGCGGCGATTGCCCGGAGATGGTCGTGGTGCCGGGCGGAATCTTCGTCATGGGCGCGGCCAACGGCGAAACCGGGAATTACACCAACGAGAGCCCGCAGCATCAGGTCGCGATCAAGGCCTTCGCAGTCGCCAAGTTCGAGATCACGATCGGTGACTTCGGCAACTTCCTGCAGCAGTCCGGTTACGATGCCGGCAGTGGCTGTTATGTCGATACGGTCAATGTCGTCCCCGGTCTGAGCTGGAAGAATCCCGGCTTCTCGGGCTATGCGCCGAGCGCGCGCGACCCGGTGGCCTGCGTCGATTGGAATGCGGCCCAGGCCTATGCCGCCTGGCTTTCGAAGAAGACGGGCAAGCGCTATCGCCTGCTCACCGAGGCGGAGTTCGAGTATGCGGCACGGGCCGGCTCTACGGGCTTCTTTCCCTGGGGCATCGATGCCAACCAGGCCTGCGCCTTCGCCAACATCGCCGACGCCACGGCGATGGGCGCGCCCTGGTGGCAGGCCGGCTATACGGGCGTCAACTGCAACGACGGTGCCAGCTACACGACTTCCGTCGGCCGCTATCAGCCCAACGCCTTCGGCCTTTACGACATGATCGGCAACCTCGCGGAATGGGTCGC
>JAYSFH010000883.1:0-1539 GCA_041913405.1 Dongia sp.
GCCCCGCCGTCACGCCGCCGTCGTCATAGAGGGCCTGGGCCAGCTTCAGCGCCTTGGCGCCGTCGCCGCCGATCACCTTGGGGATCGCCGCGGTTCCGTAGGTCTCGTTGCCGGGATCCTCGCGCTCGGGTGAATAGGCGAGATGGAAGTCGCGCCCAGACTTCAGGCCGGAGCGCTCCAGGATCGGCTTCAGCACCTCGGTCGTGGTGCCGGGATAGGTGCTGGATTCCAGCACCACGATCTGGCCCTTGCGCAGGTGACGCGCCACCGATTCACCGGTCGCGACGATGAAGCGGAGATCGGGCTCGCGAAACTTGGTGAGCGGCGTCGGCACGCAGATGATGATCGCGTCCATCCGCTTCAATCCGGCGAAATCGCCGCTTGCGGCGAGTTTCTTCGCTTTCACCAGCGGGCGGATGCGGCCGGCGGGAATATGCTTGATGTAGCTGCGCCCGGCATTGAGCACGTCGACCTTCTTCGGATCGATGTCGAAGCCGACAACGCGGAAGCCCTTCTCGCCGAAGAGACAGGCGAGTGGAAGGCCTACGTAACCCAACCCGATGATGCCGATCCTGGCGGTCTTCGCCGCGATCCGGCTGGCGAGATCCGGCGCCGTGGCGCGCCGCGACTGGAGAGGCTGCGCGGCGCGACGGCTCATACGTACCCGGCTTCTTTCAAATAGGCGACGATCGCCGCGGCATGGGCGGCGGGATCGGCTTCCTCGGTCTTGATGGTGAGCTCGGGATGCTCCGGCGCCTCATAGGGGCTGTCGATGCCGGTGAAGTTCTTGATCGCCCCCGCCTTGGCCTTCTGGTAGAGGCCCTTGGGGTCGCGCTGCATGCAGATCTCGATCGGCGTATCGACGAAGATCTCGATGAACTCGCCCGCCTCCACCAGCTCGCGCGCCATGCGCCGCTCGGAGCGGAAGGGGGAGATGAAGGAGACCAGCACGATCGTCCCGGCATCGACGAACAGCTTCGCCGCCTCGGCCACGCGTCGGATGTTCTCGACCCGGTCGGCGTCGGTGAAGCCGAGATCGCGGTTCAGGCCGTGCCGCACGTTGTCGCCGTCGAGCATGTAGGTGTGCTTGCCCTCGGCGAAAAGCGCGCGCTCCACGAGATTGGCGATGGTGGACTTGCCCGAGCCGGAGAGGCCGGTGAACCAGAGGATGACCGGCTTCTGGCCTTTGAGGCCCGCACGGCCGGACTTCGACACGTCCAGCGCCTGCCAATGCACGTTGGTGGCGCGACGGAGTCCGAAATCGATCATGCCCGCGCCGACCGTCGTGTTGCTGAAGCGGTCGATCAGGATGAAGCCGCCCATGTCGCGGTTCTCGCGATAGGCGTCGAAGGCCAGGGGCTGGGTCACCGAGAGATTGGCATAGCCGACCTCGTTCAGGTGCAGCGTCTTCCCGGCATTGTGGGCCAACGTGTTGACGTCGGTCTTGTATTTGAGATCGGTGATCTGCGCCGGCACCATGGCCGGTCCGAGCTTCAGCATATAGGGTCGGCCCGGCAGCATCTCCTCTTCCGCCATCCA
>JAYSFH010000884.1:0-1536 GCA_041913405.1 Dongia sp.
CTTCAGGTCCTTCAAGTCCCCGATCGGGTTGAGCTCCAGATATCCGGGCGAGCAGACCGGGAAGATCTCGTCCTCGAACAGGTTGATGGCTTCGAGGCCCGGATAGCGGCCATGGCCGAAGCGGATGCCGAGGTCGGCCTCGCCGCGTGCGATGTCGACCAGCGCCTTGGCCGGGTCGAGCAGCACGTCCTGCGCGCCGGCGAGCGCGCGATACTGGGGCAGGCGCTTGATCAGCCAGTTTGCCGCGAAGGCCGGCTCGACCGTGAGCCGCATCCGCCGGAGCGGCGGCCGGCGCCGCATCCGCTCGACGCCCTGCTGCAGCAGCCGCAGGCCGCCGGTGAGGTAATCGCGGCCGCGCAGCGCCGCTTCGGTCAGCACCAGCTGGTTGCCGTGGCGGGCGATCAGCTGCACGCCGAGATCGGCCTCCAGCGCCTTCACCTGCTGGCTGATGGCACCCGGCGTCACATGCAGCTCGGTGGCCGCCCATTTGATGCTGCGGAGGCGCACCACGGATTCGAAGGCGCGCAAGGTGCTCAAAGGCGGCATCCGGGTCGGGTGGGCGAGGATCGTCTTGTGGCTGGGGCCACTGTCCTTCCGCTCCCTGGGCCGGGACTTGTTGCTTGGTTTACGCAGACCGGACACAGACAAATCTCCATCGCTTTTCCAAAGCGGATTTAGTTTATCTAAATCCGCATCGCAGGAGTTCTGCAGTGATTTTGCATCAAGAGCCGCCAAAATTACAGCTTATGGAACACCGGACAAGGATTTCCCGTCCGGTGGCGGATTTAGCTGGAGGCTCAGATGCAAACCTTTCGCAACAGTTTGGACCTCGATGTCCATGCCCGCTCGCTGTCCCTGGAACTCCGGCATGCCGATGCCCGGCAGTTGCTGGATATCGGCCTGGTGCGGGCCGAGGACGGCTCGCTGCGGCTGGCGGAGGATCCCTCGCAGCCGGTCGGCCCGGGCCAGCCGCAGCGGCTGCTGCAGGCGGTCACGGGGCTGTTCCGCTGGCTGCGCGGGCTGCCGTTGCGGAGCCCGGATTGGCATCCGCATTTCTTCCTCCGGGAGTAGCGCCGGAGAGGTCGAAAAAAGGCTGGAAAACGCCTTTCTTTTCAGTTGGTTATGGCACCCGATTCCGCCCCCGATTTGCTTGGTTTCGGGGGCGGAATCTGCTATCTTTTTTTGGTCGATTCCCCTGCCGCCCTGTGATGCCAGGGCCCAGCCATAACTCATTGATTTGAAAGCGTAACCCGCAAGTGTCCGACGCGCCTACGAACCCGCCCGCCGTGCCGCCCGGCAACCCGCCTTCCGACATCGCGCCGATCACGATCGAAGAGGAGATGAAACGCTCCTACCTCGACTACGCGATGAGCGTGATCGTCTCCCGCGCGCTGCCCGATGTGCGCGACGGGTTGAAGCCGGTGCACCGCCGGATCCTCTACGGCATGCGCGAGAGCGGCTTCGCCTCCAACAGCGGCTACAAGAAGTCGGCGCGCGCGGTCGGCGACGTCATGGGTAAGTACCACCCGCATGGCG
>JAYSFH010000885.1:0-1535 GCA_041913405.1 Dongia sp.
GTCAGGCACTTGTTCGCGTTGAGGGTGATCGGATAGTCGCGGATGTTGTGCGGGATGACCGGCGGCTGCTCCGGATAGTTCCGGGCCCGCCGCATGTCGTCGTTGATCTCCTTGTAGATCGGCGGCGGCGCGATCTCCTCGGTCGGCGGGGTGTCGCCGCGGAGATCGGCGACCGGCGCGTCGGTGTCCTGCGCCCAGGCCAGCGATGCGCCGAGGCCGAAGGCCGCGGCGGCGATCAGAATGAAGCCGCGCGCCCTCATGACGTCACCTTCTCGATCCGGACCGCGCATTTCTTGAAGTCGGTCTGCTTGGAGATCGGGTCGGTGGCGTCGAGCGTCACCTTGTTGATCAGGCGGCCCTCGTCGAACCAGGGCACGAAGACCAGGCCCCTGGGCGGCTTGTTGCGGCCGCGGGTCTCGACCCGGACCCGGATCTCGCCACGCCGGGAGATGACCCGCACCTCGTCGCCGCGCCGGAGCTGCTTGGCGCGGGCATCCTCGGGATGCATGTAGCAGAGCGCGTTCGGCACCGCGCGGTTGAGCTCGGGCACGCGTCGCGTCATCGAGCCCGAATGCCAGTGCTCCAGCACGCGGCCGGTCGAGAGCCACATGTCGTATTCCGCGTCCGGCGCCTCGGCCGGCGGCTCATAGGGCAGCGCGAAGATGATCGCGCGCTTGTCCTTGTTGCCGTAGAACTGCACGCCGCTACCGACCTCGACATAGGGGTCGAGGCCTTCTCTGTAACGCCAGCGCGTTTCCTTGCCGTCGACCACCGGCCAGCGCAGCCCGCGCACCTGGTGATAGGTGTCGAACGGCGCCAGGTCGTGGCCGTGGCCGCGGCCGAAGCCGGCATATTCCTCGAACAGGCCCTTCTGCACGTAGAAGCCGAAGGCCTCGGATTCGTGGTTGTTGTAGCCTTTCTCGATGTCCGAGACCGGGAACTTGTCCACCGTGCCGTTGGCGAACAGCACATCGAACAGGGTCTTGCCCTTGAACTCCGGATGCGCCGCCAGTGTCTCGGCGGTCCAGACCTCGTCGGTGGTGAAGCGTTTGGAAAATTCCATGACCTGCCAGACATCGGACTTCGCCTCGCCCGGCGCGGTCACCAGCTGGTGCCAGAAATGCGTCCGGCGCTCGGCGTTGCCGTAGGCGCCTTCCTTCTCGACCCACATGGCGGTCGGCAGGATGAGGTCGGCCGAGAGCGCGGTCACGGTCGGATAGGCATCCGAGACGACGATGAAGTTCTCCGGGTTGCGATAGCCCGGATAGCCCTCCTCGTTCATGTTGGGGCCGGCCTGCATGTTGTTGTTGACCTGCACCCAATAGGCGTTGAGCTTGCCGTCCTTCAGCATGCGGTTCTGCAGCACCGCGTGGAAGCCGGGCTTCTCCGGGATGGTGCCCTCGGGGATCTTCCAGATCTCCTCGGCATGCTTCCGGTGCGCGGGATTGGTGACGACCATGTCGGCCGGCAGGCGGTGCGAGAAGGTGCCGACCTCGCGCGCGGTGCCGCAGGCCGAAGGCTGGCCGGTCAGCGAG
>JAYSFH010000886.1:0-1535 GCA_041913405.1 Dongia sp.
ATCCTGCGCGGGACGATGCAGAAGATCGCCGACGGGCAGGACTACCCGATGCCCGCGACGATCGACGATCCCGTCATCTTGAACGAGATCGACGACGCGCTGCAGGGCATCGGTTACGCGAAGAAGTGACCCCGAGCGGCGGAGAGAGATGCGCGGGTCAAGCCCGCGCATGACGCTTCAAACGTCATCGCCGGCCTTGACCCGGCGATCTGGTGCCGACTAGCGGCTGTTGCCGCCGGCGCGGTGACCGCCCTGGCGGTTGCCGCCGGAACGATTGCCGCCCTCGCGGTTGCCACCCTGTCGGTTTTGCCCCTGGCGGTTTTGGCCCTGATGACGGCTCTCGCCGTTGCGGTGCGAACCCTGATGGCTCTTAGCCGAATGGCCGTTCGTGTGACGACCCTCGCCGTGGTTGCGGCTGTCACTGGCACCCGCGCCCTGCGTCCGGCCGTGGTTGCGGCTGTCGCTGGCGCCAGCACCCTGGGTCCGGCCGCCGCTGCGGGCTTCGCCATTGCGGTGACTGCCGCCGCCGCCGCCGTTGGCGGCCTTGCGGGCGCCCTGGCCGGGGCGGCCCTGGCGCTGGCCGCGGTTGCCGCCGCGATGGCGCGTCGGGATGGCGCCGTCGTCATCGAGCGGGGCGTTGCGCGGATCTTCCGGCACGCCGACGAAGGCATGGTCCGCGACCACCGGCACCTTCATGCGGGTGATGCGCTCGATGTCGCGCAGCAAGCCGCGCTCCTCGTGATCGCAGAAGCTGAGCGCCACACCGGTGGCACCGGCGCGCGCGGTGCGGCCGATGCGGTGGACGTAGGCCTCGGGCTCCATCGGCAGCTCGTAGTTGACGACGTGGCTGATGCCATCCACGTCGATGCCGCGGGCGGCGATGTCGGTCGCGACCAGCACCTTCACCCTGCCGTTCTTGAAGGCGTTCAGCGCCTGCTGCCGCGCGCCCTGGCTCTTGTTGCCATGGATCGCGGCGGTGCCGAAGCCGTCCTTCTCCAGCTGCTCGGCCAGCCGGTTGGCGCCGTGCTTGGTGCGGGTGAAGACGATGGCGCGGGTCATCTCCGGCGTGCCGAGCAGTTGCGCAAGCAAGGCGCGCTTATGGCCGCGGGCGACGAAGTAGAGCTTCTGGTCGATGCGTTCCGCCGTGGTCGATTGCGGCACGACTTCGACGCGGATCGGATCCTTCAGCAGGCCCTTGGCCAGGTCGGCGACGTCGTTCGGCATGGTGGCCGAGAACAGCAGGGTCTGGCGCTGCTTCGGCAGCAGCGGGGTGATGCGGCGGATGTCGCGGATGAAGCCCATGTCCAGCATGCGATCGGCTTCGTCGAGCACGAAGAACTCCGCGCTCTCAAGCTTCACATGGCCCTGTTGGATGAGATCGATGAGGCGGCCCGGGGTCGCCACGACGATGTCGATGCCCTTGCGGAGCGCTTCGACCTGCGGGTGCTGGCCGACGCCGCCGAAGATCTGCGTCGAACGCAGCGGCAGATGACGGCCGTAGGTCTTCAGGCTCTCGAGGATCTGCACCGCGAGCT
>JAYSFH010000887.1:0-1533 GCA_041913405.1 Dongia sp.
AGAGCAGGGTCATGTTGTGGAACGGCGCGATCAGCACGCCGCGGTTCAGGAGATAGAGGTGCACCGCGAGCTCGAGATGCGGCCGCATCGCGGCCTTCGCCTCGGCGCCGTTCTTGGGGCGGGTCGGCGAACAGACGAACTCGGCGCGGGCGCCGACATTGGAGACATGCCAGGGCACGTTGCGCCGGCTGATCTCCTTCTCGACGCCGCGGGCCAGACGATCGGAGAGATCCAGCATGTGCTTGTAATTGGCCGGCGTCATCACCTCGGCAAGGTTTGCGCGCATGCAATGGAGTTGCAGTGCGTTGGCGCTCAAGGTGGTGCCGATGCCGCTGTAGCCGGGGCCGGCTTCCGCCTCGGCCTGGCGCATCCGCTCGGCCATCTCGGCGGTGAAGCCGAAGACTGAAGTTGGAATGCCGCCGGCGACCGGCTTGCCCAGGGTGAAGAAGTCCGGCTTCAAGTTGTGCATGCGGGTATAGCCGCCATAGCCGGTCGAGATCGTATGCGTCTCGTCGATGATCAGGAGCGTGCCGTATTTCTTCGCCAGCGCCGCCATGCCGTCGAGATAGCCGTCCTGCGGCAGCACCATGCCGATGTTGGTCAGCGCCGGCTCGGTCAGGATGCAGGCCACGTCGCCGACCTTGAGGGCGCGCTCGATCGCATCGAGATCGTTGAACTCGACCACCACGGTGCCTTGGCGCAGGTCATAGATCTGGCCCATCAGGCCGACGCGGTTGGCCGGCTTGCCGTCCTGGTCGAGGCGCAGGAAAGTGTCATCGACGGCGCCGTGATAGCAGCCGCTCATGATCAGTACCTTGGGTCGCTTGGTGATCGCGCGGCACCAGCGGATCACGAAGCGGTTGGCGTCGGTCGCGGTGGTCGCGACCTGCCAGTAGGGCAGGCCGAACATGTCGGAGAGCAGTTGCCCGACCACCGGCACATCCTCGGTGGAAAGCATGTAGGTGAGGCCGCGGGTCGATTGCTCGCGGATCGCGCGCACCACCGGCTCCGGCGAATGGCCGAACATCGAGCCGGTATCACCCAGGCAGAAGTCGTCGTACTGGTGGCCGTCGACATCGGTCAGGGTCGCGCCCTGCGCTTCCTTCGCATAGAGCGGGAAGGGCGTCGACCAGTCGAGCATCCAATGCATCGGCACGCCGTTGTGCCAATGCGCCTTGGCGCTCTCGGCCAGCTTGGCCGAGGTCGGGTTGGCCTGCAGGAAGCGATCGCGCTCCCGCTTCAGCATGGAATCGATCTGCGCGGACGCGATGCCCGGAACGCTGCGCGCGGCTTCAGTCTGTTGCATTCGAACGCACCTCTGCCGCGGTGCGCTCGCAAACCTTGCGTGGGAGAAGAGCGCGCGCCGGGGCTACATATTGGTTATGTACCGCATGCACGGCGCGACGGTGTCTCAGGAGAGGCCGGAGTATTAACGGATGCCGGCAGGCGACGACCGCTGGGCGAGAGTCATAGCGATTGCCCGATGGCTCCGCAAGGGGGTGGTAAGCTGGGCGTCAGCAAAGCATGATGAAG
>JAYSFH010000888.1:0-1527 GCA_041913405.1 Dongia sp.
TCGACAGTCCCATGGCCGTCAATGCGGCCGACCTGATGTGCAAGTACCTGAAGTGGCACCGCCTGAGCGAAGACCTGTGCGGTGCGGTGTGCGGCATTGCGAAGTACATCAACGAGGCGGAGGAGTCCAAGCGGCTCGACCGGGATCCCATGCCGAAAATCATCTTGTCGGCGAGCGGCATGCTGACTGGCGGACGCGTCCTCCATCACCTCAAGGTCTATGGACCCGACCCGCGCAGCGTCATCGTCCTTGCGGGCTTTCAGGCCCCGGGCACACGCGGGGCTGCCATCGCCGTCGGCGCCGAGCAGGTGAAAGTCCACGGCGGCTATGTGCCCATTTTGGCCGAGGTCATGAACATCGGATCGATGTCGGCCCACGCCGACCGCAGCGAAATCCTCACCTGGCTCGGCCACTTCCGCGAGGCGCCGCGGCAGACCTTCGTCACGCACGGTGAACCCGTTGCGGCCGACGCGTTGCGGCTTGCCATTGAAGAACGGCTGAAGTGGCCGGTTCAGGTTCCAGGTTACCGCGATAGCTTTGAGCTGGCGCCATGACCGCGCTGCAGCCGCATAACCATCAAGGGAATTCACTGCGGCTTCGGCGGCTGGGCATCGATATTGGCGATGAATTTGCCATCTTCATGCACCGCGACTGCCATATCTGCCGGGCCGAGGGCTTTTCGGCCCGCACCCGTGTCGAGGTTCAGGTGTCCGCCAGCGGGCGCTCCGTTCTTGCCACCGTCATCCGCGTGACATCGGATCTGATTGCGGATCAGGAAGCCAGTCTCTCGGAGGCGGCCTGGACACGGCTTGGCGTGAACGAGGGCGCCGAGATCACCGTGACCCACGCCGACCCCGTCGATTCGCTCAGTCATGTGCGCGCCAAGATTTATGGGCGGTCTCTCGACAAAGCGGAGATAAAGGAGATTGTCGGCGACATCGCCGCGGGCCGGTATTCGGAAGTCGCGCTTTCCGCCTTCATCACCGCCGTGGCGGAACGGGCCTTGAGCCATGATGAGGTTTACTACCTCACCGACGCCATGGTTTCGGTCGGCAGCCGTCTGGATTGGGGGCAGGGGCCGATTGCGGATAAGCATTGTGTCGGCGGCCTGCCGGGGAACCGGACCACCCCCATCCTTGTGCCGATCATCGCCGCGAGCGGCATCAAGATTCCCAAAACATCGTCGCGCGCCATCACGTCTCCGGCCGGCACCGCCGATACCATGGAGGTGCTAGCGCCGGTCGATCTGTCCGTCGCCGATATGCGCCGTGTCGTGGAAGCCGAAGGCGGCTGCATCGTCTGGGGCGGCGCGGTTGATCTCAGTCCGGCGGACGACGTGCTGATCCGTGTCGAGCGCCAGCTCGACCTGGACAGCGAGGGACAGTTGGTGGCGTCCGTCCTGTCAAAGAAGATCGCCGCCGGATCGACGCATGTCGTGATCGATCTGCCGGTCGGTCCAACGGCAAAAATCCGCACGCCGGAGATGGCGAAACACCTGGACGCGCTCCTGGAGCAGATCGCCAATCG
>JAYSFH010000889.1:0-1526 GCA_041913405.1 Dongia sp.
GGAAAGCCGCCGGCGATCAGCGAGCAGGTGCCGGTGTAGTGCGTGTGCCAGATGCTCTCGGCGCCATGCGCATCGACAATGCCCCTCAGCCGCGCCGCGATCTCGGCGATGGCATACTCCCATGTGACCGGCTCGAAACGCGCCTCGCCCTTCTGCCCGACCCGTTTCATGGGCCGCGTCAGCCGGACCTGGGGATCAAGCCAGGCACCGTTATAGGCGATCGCGCATTTGCCGCAGAGCGCGCCGCGGCTCACCGGATGGTCGGGGTCGCCCAGCACCTTGATCTTGCCATCGGCCCTCTTGGCAACCGCGATCCCGCAGGCGTCGTAGCAGTCGCGCGGGCAGGTGGTGCGAATGATTTGCGTTGGCGGCATTCGGGAGGCTATCGGCGGGTTGTTCAGGCGGCCGCACGAGAGTAAAAGATCGGGGGAGAATTCACAATCCGCGGGAGCCGGCCATGAAGGGCGACAAGAAGGTCATCGAGCATCTGAACAAGGTGCTGAAGAACGAGCTCACCGCCATCAACCAGTATTTCCTGCACGCCCGCATGCTGAGGAACTGGGGCCTGAAGAAGCTCGGCGAGCACGAGTATCACGAGTCGATCGACGAGATGAAGCATGCCGACAAGGTGATCGAGCGGATCCTGTTCCTCGACGGCCTCCCGAACCTGCAGGATCTCGGCAAGCTGATGATCGGCGAGAACGTGCAGGAAATGCTCGAATGCGACTTGAAGCTCGAGATGGCCGCGCATGTCGACCTGAAGGCGGCGATCGTCCATTGCGAGAAGGTCGAGGACTTCGTCTCCCGCGAGATCTTCGTCGACATCCTGGAATCCGAAGAAGAGCACATCGACTGGCTGGAGACCAACCTCGGCCTCATCAAGCTCATGGGCCTGCAAAACTTCATCCAGTCCGCGTCCGAGATCGGCGAGAAGAGCTGAACTCCGGTACCAGCCTCATACTCGTTCGTCATGCCAAGGCTTGGCCTTGGCATCCACGAGTTTGGTTCGGGTAGCGCGTTGCCTTTCGAGGCAAACTCGTGGACCCCAAGGCCAAGCCTTGGGGTGACGAGCGAATGTGCCGGGCGGTGGTCAGCGCCCGGTGAACAATCCGTTCACCCGCCGCCCCCTTTACCAGCGCCGCCCCTGACCCCAAATCTCCGTCCATCAGAACAGGCCCCCATCGGCGCCTGCGCACGGAGAATCCGATCATGATCGACGTCAGACCCTTCAATTCGCTGGGCGGTGCCAACCATGGCTGGCTGGACGCCAAGCATCATTTCTCCTTCGCCAGCTACTATGACCCCGACCGGATGGGCTGGGGCGCGCTGCGGGTCTGGAACGACGACACGATCGCGGCCGACAGCGGATTCCCGCCGCATCCCCATGCCGACATGGAGATCATCACCTATGTCCGCGAGGGTGCGATCACCCATGAGGACAACCAGGGCAACCGCGGCCGCACCGAGGCGGGCGACGTCCAGGTGATGAGCGCCGGCACCGGCATCCGCCATTCGGAATACAACCT
>JAYSFH010000890.1:0-1524 GCA_041913405.1 Dongia sp.
AAGGCCCGGGCGCCGAGAGCTTCCTCTCGCGCCTCATGACCAACAAGATGCCGCGCACCGGCCGCATCATCCTCACGCCGATGCTGAACCCGGGCGGCAAGCTGATCGGCGACTTCACCATTGCGAAGGCCGCGGATGAAAAGTTCTACATGTGGGGTTCCAGCCAGGCGCAGAAGTATCACATGCGCTGGTTCGAGCAGCATCTGCCGGCCGACGGCTCGGTGAAGATTCATCGCTACGACATGGGCCTGGTCGGCCTCTCGATCGCGGGCCCGAAGTCGCGCGAGGTGCTGCAGGCCATGACCGACGAGGACGTCTCCAACGCTGCCTTCAAATTCATGGACCACCGGTCGATGGACATTGGCAACGTCCCGGCGCTGATCAACCGCGTGACGTACACCGGCGACCTCGGCTACGAGATCTGGGTGGCGCCGGAGTATCAGCGCCGCCTCTACCAGGCGATCATGAAGGCCGGCAAGCCGCATGGCATCGTCAACTTCGGCATGCGCGCGCTGCTCTCGATGCGCCTGGAGAAGAACTTCCCGACCTGGTACCGCGAGCTGCGGCCGATCTACGGCGTGTTCGAGGCCGGTCTCGACCGCTTCATCGATCTCGGCAAGAACGACTTCATCGGCCGCGAAGCCGCGACCGAGGAGAAGCGCAATGGCGGCACCTTGCGCCGGGTCTCGATGATCGTCGATGCGGGCGATTGCGACGTGCTCGGCGACGAGCCGATCTGGCACAAGGGCAAGGTCGTGGGTTGGGTCACCTCCGGCGGCTATGCGCATTATGTCGACAAGTCGATGGCCCAAGGCTACGTGCCGAAGGAGCTCGCCGGCGACACCGCGCAGGGTGCGTTCGAGATCGAGATCATCGGCGAGAACCGCAAGGCCACCATCATCATCGACCCGCCGTTCGATCCCGAAGGCAAGCGGATGCGTGGGTAGGCCAAACCCACCTTCACCGTCATGCCAAGGCTTGGCCTTGGCATCCACGAGTTGGTTGGGTCAGGTTCGATGCGCTGAAAGAAACTCGTGGACCCCAAGGCCAAGCCTTGGGGTGACGCGGTGAAATGGGTTGGAGGTACAGTCATGGTCAGCAACAATCTCATCGGCACATGGCGGGTCGTTTCCTTCACGCGCTTCAACAAGGAGGGCGTCGCCGGGCAGCCGTTGGGCGGGCATCCGGCGGGGTATGCGGTGTTCGACGCGACCGGGCATGCCTTCATCCAGCTGGGGCGCAGTCCCAACGACGGCGGCTTTCCCGACGAGATCGCGAAATCGCTGATGTGCTACTTCGGCCCTTACGCGGTGAGCGGCGAAACGCTGAAGGTCACGGTCGAGTCCAGCAACATGGCCGACTATCTCGGCAGCGTGCAGGAGCGGCAGTTCGCGGTCTCCGGTGACAGCATGACCATCGGCACGCCGGGGAAGTATCAGGCGAAGCTCACGCGGGTGGTTTGAACGCGCGCCACGAACCTTTACGGGTCACCCCGTCAAACGCTGACAACCGGTTGATCTGTCG
>JAYSFH010000891.1:0-1523 GCA_041913405.1 Dongia sp.
GCTGGTGGAGGCGGCCACGGCCGTGCAGCAGCTCAAGGCCCTGCTCGAAGACAAGCGCTTCACCGCCGTGTTGGTTGGGTCCGGGCTGCCGGCAGATGACGCGACTGCCTCTGCCGTCGAGACTGCGGCGGCTTCCGGCCGCGCGCTGGTGATTGACGGCGGCGGCTTGACCGCATTCGCCGGCGGCGTCGATGCGCTTGCCAAGCTCGGTCGGGCCGATGTCGTGCTGACGCCGCATGAAGGCGAGTTCGCCCGGCTCTTTCCCGACCCCAAGGGCGACAAGCTGGCCCGTGCTCGCGAGGCCGCTCGGATCTCCCGCTGCACCGTCGTGATGAAAGGCGCCGACACGGTGATCGCGGCGCCGGACGGCCGGACGGCGATCAATGCCGACGCGCCGGCGTGGCTGGCGACCGCCGGCTCGGGCGACGTGCTGGCCGGGCTGATCCTGGGCTTGCTGGGGCAGGGGATGCCGGCCTTCGAAGCGGCGGCGGCCGGGGTGTCGCTGCACGGCATGGCGGGGGCGGCCTTCGGGCCGGGGCTCATCGCCGAGGATCTGCCGGAACTGATCCCCGAAGTCCTTCGGCGGCTCTCCGAGGTGGATCCTGAATGAGCTCGCGCCCGAGCTGGTGATCCGGCCGGTGGTGCCGGAGGATCACCCTGCCTGCGCCGCGGTCTTTCTGGCGGCCTATCGGCAGGCCTTTCCGCTGCATCCGCCCGAGTATTACGTGCCCGAGCGCTACTTCGAGAGCATCACCGGTGAGGAGCAATGGGTGGCGGTCCAAGCCGGCAAGATAATTGCTGTATTATCAATCTACTGGCCTGAGAACTTTATCCACAGCCTTTACGTCGAGCCGGGGCTGCAGAACCGGGGGATCGGCCGACGCCTATTGGAGGCGGTGGTGGCCCGCGCCAAGGGCATCTGCGAGTTGAAATGCGACAAGGTCAACAAGCGGGCGGTCGCCTTCTACAAGCACCTCGGCTGGCGCGAAGTGGGCGAGGGGACGGCGGAGACCGGCCCCTGGGTCAGGTTGCGGAAATAGCGCGGTTTTCCGGCCCCTGCAGGCGGGGTCGAATTTGCTTGTAAGGGTGGGTTTCGTGCGATACACCCGCGCCCTGATTTCACCGGATTTTCCGTGGTCGGATGGGTTGCCGAGCCGGTTTGCCGGCCGTCCCGGAAAGCACGTGGGCGGGCGTGGCGGAACTGGTAGACGCGCGGGATTTAGGTTCCCGTGACGCAAGTCGTGTGGGTTCAAGTCCCTCCGCCCGCACCAAGAATCCGGATCGGCGCAGTTTAGGATCAATCAGCAGAGCAGAGTTGGACGGATCATGCAGGTTACCGAAACCAATACCAGCGGCCTGAAGCGCGAATACAAGGTCGTGGTGCCCGCGGGCGACCTCAAGTCGAAGGTCGATGGCAAGCTCGTCGAGCTCGGCCAGAAGGTCCAGCTTCCCGGCTTCCGCCCGGGCAAGGTGCCGATGGCGGAGCTGAAGCGCCGCTACCAGAAGAACGTGCTGGGCGAAGT
>JAYSFH010000892.1:0-1518 GCA_041913405.1 Dongia sp.
GTTGATGGTGAGCTTCGAGGCATAGGTCGCCTGCGGCCAGCCGAGCAGGGCCGAGAGCATCTGGCCGGTCTGGTTGCTGTCGTCGTCGATCGCCTGCTTGCCGAGGATGGCGAGGCCCGGCTGTTCCTTGTCGACCACGGCTTTCAGCAGCTTCGCCACCGCGAGCGGCTGCAGCTCGACGTCGGTCTGCACATGGATGCCGCGGTCGGCGCCCATGGCCAGCGCGGTGCGGATCGTCTCCGCGCATTGCGCGCCGCCCAGCGACACTGCGACGATCTCGGTCGCCTTGCCGGCCTCTTTCAGGCGCACGGCTTCCTCGACTGCGATCTCGCAGAAGGGATTCATCGACATCTTCACGTTCTGGGTCTCGACGCCGGTGCCGTCCGCTTTCACGCGCACCTTCACGTTGGCGTCGACCACCCGCTTAACCGCGACCAGGACTTTCATCTTGCTGCTCGGATCTCACGAAGGGGGTCATTTTCCGCGGCGGCACAAGGCCTGCCCGCTTTTTTCGCGGTTGCACAATATTGATGCGACAGAGACGTGTCAACGTGGCCACAGGGGGCTTTCCGGGGCCCGAAAGGCCCGGTTTAAGCGGCTGATTCGCCTCTCGAATCGGTCAGATGACGAGATTCGCCGTGACCGACACTTCGACCGACACCTGGACCATGAGGCTGGTGGTCTGGACGGTGGAGACGCTGCCCAAGCCCGACTCCGCCGCGCTCAAACTCTGACCGGCCTCGCTGAGGGCGCTGTCCAGGTCCTGCGCCGCCTCTTGCACCGATTGCTGCAATTGGCGGAAGAACTCCCGGTCGTCCTCCTGCGGCCGGCGGCGGTTGCGCGCGGCCTGCGACGCAAAGGCGATCAGACCCTTGGCCTGGGCGATCGCGGCATGCGCCTCGTCGCCGAGCTTGCGCAAAGCCTCGCGCTCGCCGCTGAAGAGATTCGTCGTCGGCACCGTGGCGGAAGGCGTGCTGCCCTCGGCCTCTGGCTGCGCCGCGGCTGTGGGGAGATTGCCGGCGCCGGCCGATCCATCTGACGGCACGGCGCTGGCGGCGATGCCCTCCGCCAAGCCGCGCGCGGCGGAAGCGACCTCGCGCGCCGCCTGCGCCGCCTGTTGCGCGATGCGCTTCAGCTGCTTCGGATCGCCGGTCGCCGCCGCCATCTGCGCCTGGAGCCGCAGCGAGCGCAGCTTGGCCTTGGCCTGGCGCAAGCGTTCGGCGGCGATCTCCTTGTTGTCGGACTTCGCGGCCTTCTCAAGCCGCTTGATCATGTCGTCGGTGATGAAGTTCTCGTCCTCATGCACCTTGTCCCAGGCGGCCTGGAACATGGCGCGGATCGTGGTGCTCGCATCGACGGTCAGCGTGTTGAGGCTGAAACCCGCGGGTTTGTCCTTGCGCTCGAAGACGTTGTGCGCCGCGCCTGGGTTGCGGGCGAGGGAGAGATAGGCGGCATTGCGCGCCGCGAGCTGGAAGAGTCCCTGTCCTTCTAGCATGGGGGTCCTTCTAGCATGACGCC
>JAYSFH010000893.1:0-1517 GCA_041913405.1 Dongia sp.
CCTGGTCGCGATCGAGGCGGCCGGACGCAGCCTCACCGACCTGCGACTCTGGCGTGACGGCAACTGGCTGGTCGATGCGACGCCGGCTGCGGACCAGATCGAGCCGGAGACCGGCAAGCCGCTCGCCGTCCGCCGCATCGTGACGACCTTGGAGCCCGGCCTCTACCTGCTCTCCGCCTATGGCGGGCCGGAACTGCCCTGGGCCAAGACCTCGCCGGCGCATCCGCTGCATCTCCGCATGGGCATCCCCATCCTGGACGAGGCGGGGCGCCAGGCCTTCACCACGAGCCCATTCGGCATCGACCGCTTCCTGGTGCCGGCGGGCGCCAGCTATTTCCGCATGGAATTGCCGGAGGCGGAGCCGGCGGAATTCTCGGTGCAGGCCTACGACGAGCAGGCTCCCTTCGCGGCGGAAGCCGGCGTCGAGATCACCAAGAAGAGCGTGCCGCCCATCGCCGAGGTCTTCGGGTCGAGCGAGGCGCAAGGCTTTAAGTTGGTGACGATCCGGCGCGAGGCCGGCAAGCCCTATGTGCTGCAGCAGTTCAAGGCCGTCGACCGCTACTATTTCAACGGCGACGGCGACTACTGGATCGCGACGCTGCATTCCGGCTATGGCGAGGACAGCATCGATGCGACGGCGCTGCTCACGCGCTACCGATCGGATCTTCCGGAACGGATCATCGCCGACAACGTGCCGAAGCTGAACCGCCTCCAGCCGTTCAACCTGGGCCGCTTCAATTTCATCGAGCCGTTCACGCTTTATGTGCAGGTGACGAGCCCCGAAACCTACATCGTCACCGAAAGCGGCGCCGCGAAGGGCGAATACCGCTTTGAGCCGATGATCCGGCAGCTGCCGGAGGACTACAAAGTCCCGGAATTCCAACCGGCGGGCACGCCCTGGAAGCTCGATCGCGGCTATTACGTCCTGGTCGGCATGCCGAAGGCCGACGCGATGGGCATCGCCGAACTGCGCATCTCCGCGCAGGGCGTCGCCGGCAACGGCGGGAAGCACCCAAGGGAGACCGCCGCGCTGTTCCCGGAGCAGCGGCTGGAGAGCGGCACCAACTACTCGCTCTATCTCAACAACCAGGCGGGCGTTCAGACCGGTGTCGTGCTGCGCAAGCTGCCGATCGATCTCGCCGCCGGTTTGCCGCTGACGCTGAAGGCCGGGGATGAGCTCGAGATTCCGGTGACGGTGCCGTCGGGCGGCGTGCTGCGCGCGGTCGCGGACGATGCAAGCGCGCTCAAGTTCAGCATCGACGGCGACGACGACGTCACGGAATGGCGCGGCGATGGCGCCAAGCATGGACTGACCATCGAGAATCCGACCGACAAGGCGATGATGGCTTCGCTGCAGTTCACGCCGGATTCGCTCGCGCCGGACACGCCGTTGCCGAAGCTGGCGCCGGAGATCCTGGCGGCGGTTCCGAAATTCCCGGCACTGGAGCCAACCCAGACGGTCTATTTCGACATCGCCAAGGGCGAGCAGCGCACCTTCGCCCTCGACATCGCCGAAG
>JAYSFH010000894.1:0-1514 GCA_041913405.1 Dongia sp.
GAGCGTCACCTCGTTGACCGGCTTCAATACGAAGCGCTCGAGCTTCTCCTGGCTGCGCTGGGAAAGCGCATCGAACAGCCGCAGCTCCTCGATATCGTCGCCGAAGAAATCGACCCGCAGCGGGCTGGGCGCCCCCGGCGGATAGAGATCGACGATGCCGCCGCGCACCGCGAACTCGCCGGGCTCGCCCACGGTGCCGGACCGGAGATAGCCGTTCCCCAGCAGGTATTCGATCAGCTGCTGCTGGCTCAAGGTCTGGCCGCGCCGCAATTCCTGCGCCGCCGCGGCGAAGGTCGCGGGTGACGGCACGCGTTGCAGGATCGCGGCGACCGTCGTCACGACGATCGGCCGCTCCGCCACCTGGGCCAGATCGGTCAGCGCATCGACCCGCCGCGCCAGGATGTCGCGATGCGGCGAGACCCGGTCATAAGGGAGGCAGTCCCAGGCTGGGAAGGCGACCACGCGTTGCTTCGGTGCGAAGAATTCGAGCGCGTCGGTCAGGCGCTGCAGCCGCACGTCATCGACGGCGACATGCAGGACGCCGCCGGGATGCGCCTCGGCCAAGGCGGCGATCAGCTGGGCGTCGCGGCCTTCGGGAACGCCCCCAACCTTCAAGAGAGCGGCGTTGAGGCGGCCGGAATCCGGCAATTCAAAGGGCAGTTTTTTCACGGTTGGTGAAGTCGAGGAGGAGTCCAGTGACAGGGTTTTGCAGCCGGGCCGGCAGGGGCACGCGCCCGACGAGCCAGTCGTATATATCGGGGTCCGGCTCCCCCAGCAACACGGCGAATTGCTGCAGCTCCGCCATGCGGAATTGGGCCAGATGTGCCTCGGCAAATCGCCCCAGAATCAGGTCGAGCTCCTTGACCCCGCGGTGCTTGCTCTGGAACAGCAGCCGCCGGCGCAGGCCGGCCTCATCCCCTGAAATCTGGTCTCCGGTCATGGTTTCGTTATACCTTGCCCACCCTTGGAAGCCACCGGGAGAAGCCCTTGCGGCCGCAGATTCTGTTTCCCCTGTTCGCCGCGGTGACCAGCCTCCCGGGAATCGGCCCGCGATTCGGGAAACTGCTGGAGAAGCTGTGTGGCCCGAACGTGGTTTCGCTGCTCTGGCACCTGCCGACCAGCCTGATCGACCGCAGCGCCGAGCCGGACCTCGCGCACGCGGTCGAGGGCAGCATCATCACCGCCGTGGTGAAGCCGCTGGCCCACATGCCGCCCAACAACCCACGCCAGCCCTACCGTGTCTCCTGCGTCAACGACACGGGCGATCTCGACCTGGTCTTCTTCAAGGCCCAGGCCGACTACCTGAAGAAGATCCTTCCCGTCGGCGAACCGCGTGTGGTCAGCGGCCGGATCGACCGCTACGGACGCACGCCCAACATGGTCCATCCGGATTACATCCTCCCGGTCAGCCGCCGCGACGAAATCCCACGCTTCGAGCCGGTCTATCCGATGACCGCCGGGCTGCCCGCCAAGGTCGTGGTGAAGGCCGTGCGCGCGGCCCTGCAGGACCTGCC
>JAYSFH010000895.1:0-1511 GCA_041913405.1 Dongia sp.
GGGCTCAAGAGGAAGCGGGTCATCTCGATGAGATCGGTGACCTTGCAATTGGCCTCCTCGATCGCCTCGCGCCGGGCGAGCTCCTCCGGTGTCTCGTTCTTGTCCGAAATTCCGGCGATCACCTCGCGCTGCCAGGCTGGCATGCCGGCGAGATGGGCGGCGAGACGGAACTGCTCGATCAGCAGGATCTTGTCGGCGATCGGGTCATAGGGGAGCACACCGACGGCGGTCGTGCGCAGCACGATCTCGCGCGTGAAAGGACCGATCGTGCCGCCGCCGAAGCGTTCGTGCTGAACGGTGAATTTCGCCAGCTTCATGAAGCCCAGGGAAAGCCATTCCTGGCCCAGGACTTCGATTTTTCCGTCCATGCGTGCCTGCTGAATCATTGGGGTTGCCGCACTATACAGCGACAGGGCGGGAAAGCTAGATTGGCGCGCCATCGCGGGGGTCCGGACGAGTCTTTCTCACGACCGAGTGAATTGAAAGCCGGTTCCCTTGCGAAAACAGGGAGCCCCCGAATGCCGCGCGATCCACGTTACGACATCCTGTTCGAGCCGGTGAAGATCGGTCCGGTCACCGCGAAGAACCGTTTCTTCCAGGTGCCGCATTGCAACGGCATGGGCCATTACAATCCCGAAGGCCATGCGGCGATGCGCGGCGTCAAGGCCGAGGGCGGCTGGGCCGTGGTGGCGACCGAGGAGGTCGAGATCCACCCGACCGGCGACGTATCACCTTATATCGAAGGCCGGCTCTGGGACGACAAGGACATACCCGGTCATGCGCTGATGTGCGAGGCGGTGCACAAGCATGGTGGACTGGCCGCGATCGAGCTGACCCATAACGGCACTTCGGTCTCCAATCTCTCCAGCCGCGACGTGGCGATCGGGCCTTCGCACCAGATGACCAACTACTGGCCCTGGCAGGCCCGGGCGATGGACCTGCAGGACATCCGAGACTATCGGCGCTGGCACCGCGAGGCGGCCTTGCGCTCGAAGAAGGCCGGTTTCGACGTCGTCTATGTCTATGCCGCGCATGACCTCAGCCTGGCTTTGCATTTTCTGCTGAAGCGCCGCAACCAGCGCAGCGACGAATACGGCGGGTCGTTCGAAAACCGGATACGCCTGTTCCGGGAGCTGATCGAGGACACCAAGGACGCGATTGGCGACACTTGCGCGGTTGCCGTGCGTTTCGGCGTCGATGAGAAGATGGGCGCCGACGGCCTGCTGCATGACGGCGAAAGCCGCGACGTGTTCGCGAGCCTGGCCGAGCTCCCCGATCTCTGGGACGTGAATGTCAGTCCCTGGCGCCATGACTCCGCGGTCTCGCGCTTTGCGGAGGAGGGACACCAGGATTCTTACATCAGCTTCGTGAAGCAGCTCACCACCAAGCCGGTGGTGGGGGTCGGTCGCTACACCTCACCCGACCGCATGGTGAGCCTGGTCAAGAAGGGTGTGCTCGACTTCATCGGCGCAGCCCGGCCCTCGATCGCCGATCCGTTCCTGCCGCAGAAA
>JAYSFH010000896.1:0-1510 GCA_041913405.1 Dongia sp.
GACACCGAATTGACGAAGCAGGTGAGCTTCAAGACCCGCTTCACCTTGTCGAGATCGCCGATCGCGGCCTTCACCTGGGCGATGACGTTGAGGCCGCAGAGCCGCGCCGCCTTCTGGCCGTCCTCGACCGAGAACTCCTTGCCGAGCTTGCCCTGGTACTTGAACTCGCCGTTCAAGACCGTGACCTGTCCCGACGTGTAGACGGTCTTGCCCGAGATGACGACGGGCACATAGTTGGCGACCGGGGCGGCCGCCTTGGGCAGCTCGATCTTCAGTTCGGCGAGGCGGGCCTCGATCTTGCCGGGCATAGGTGTCTCCTAAAGGCAGACGTGAAAACGGCCGGCAGCATAGCCCCCGGCCCTGGCCCGTCAAAGCCGGATTACGCCGCGTTTGGCTGCGCCCGCGACCTCGCGCCGAAGGCGACATTGGCCAGCACGGCGGCGAAGACCAGGGTGCCGCCGATGATGGTGTTCCGGCCCGGCGTCTCGGCGAAGGCCAGCCAGACCCAGATCGGCGCCAGCGGCACGTCGAGCGCGCCGATGAGCGCGGTCTCGACCGCCGGGATCAGCCGCGCGCCGATGGTGAAGAGCGCCAGCCCCACCGCCGAGTTCACCAGCCCGAACAAGGCCAGTTCGGCCATGATGTCGGCCGGCGGGATTGTATGCTGGGCCAGCGGCCAGGATGCCGCGGCGCTGAGGATCGCCGACAGGCAGGCCGCGGCCATGACCGGGATGTCGCCGTGGCGCCGCGAGATGATCATCATCACCACCATGCCGCAGGTCATGACCAGCGCCAGGAAGTCGCCGCTGAGCGTTCCCTCGCCGCCGCTGAAGCCCACCATCACCACGACGCCGGCCAGCGCCACCAGGCTCGCCGCGATCGCGATCGGCGTCGGCTTCTCGCCCATCAGCAGGAAGGCGGCGCCGGCGGCGATGAACGGCACGATGCTGTAGATGATCGCCACATGCGCGACGGTCGTGAGCGTCAGCGAAGTGATGTAGACCATCATCCCGCCGCCGGAGACGATCGCGAACAGCCAGCCCGGCTTGCCCAGCCGGCCGAACTGCCGCCAGGCCCGCCTTCCGTCCTTGGCCAGCATGAACAGGAAGATCCCGACGCCAGCGAAGACGCCGCGCCAGAACAGCAGGGTCCAGTTGTCGAGCGGGATCAGCCGCGTGAAGTACCCGGCGGTGCTCCAGGCGATGGCCGAGGCGGTGACCAGGATCAGGCCGAGCCGATACTGCGTCTGCGGTGTCATGCCGTGGCCTTCTTCCAGTCGCCGCTCGTGTTCCACCAGCGATGCGGATTCTTGCTGTCGTCGAGGCCCTTGGACCGGCTGACCAGAACTTCCGCCACGCTGATCAACGGCTCCTGATAGGAATGGACCTGGAAGATCGCCTCGATCACTTGCTCCAGCAAGCCCGGATCATTCGGCAGGTGGAAGCCGACCTGCACCACGTCCAGCCGCTTCCGGATCTCGGTTTCGGCGCCGGCCGCCGCGCCCTCCCGC
>JAYSFH010000897.1:0-1510 GCA_041913405.1 Dongia sp.
CGGGCCTGCTGCCTTCCGACTTCTACAAGGAAGCGAAGAACCCGGAGCGCTGCCTGGTCGGGCATCCATTCAACCCGGTCTATCTGCTGCCGCTGGTCGAGGTCTGCGGCTCGAAGTGGACCACGGACGAGGCCAAGCAGATCGCGATCGAGTTCTACAAGTCGCTCGGCATGCGGCCCTTGCATGTGCGCAAGGAAGTCCCCGGCTTCCTCGCCGACCGCCTGCTGGAGGCGGTCTGGCGCGAAGGCATGCATATGATCAACGACGATTACTGCACCACCGGCGAGCTCGACGACGCGATCCGCTTCGGCTTCGGCATCCGCTGGTCGTTCTTCGGCATGTACATGATCTATCACATGGCCGGCGGCGACGCGGGCATGCGCCACTTCCTGGCCCAGTTCGGCCCGGCGCTGGAACTGCCCTGGACGCATCTGAAGGCGCCGAAGCTCACCGACGAGATCATCGACAAGATCGTGGACGGCACCGAAAAGCAGGCCGGCTCGCATTCGATCAAGGAGCTGGAGCGGCTGCGGGACGACTGCATCATCGACGTGATCGGCGCGATCACCAAGGCCAAAGAACGTCACGGCTGGAAGTACGAGGACTAGAGTGATGGCGTCGCTGCTGACTCTCCACCGCGCCGTCGTGCAGCCGGGTTGGGTGGACTACAACAACCACCTGAACGACGGCTATTACACGGTGATCTTCAGCGACGCCACGACCGCGCTGATGGCCCATATCGGCCTCGGGCCCGCCGAGCGCGCGGCCACCAACCACACGCTTTTCACCCTGGAGATGCACACCAACTATCTCTTGGAGGTGAAGGGCGGCGTGGAAGTCCGGATCGACACCCAGATCCTGGCCTACGATCCCAAGCGTCTGCACATCTTCCACACCATGCACCGCGGCGACGAGGCCGAGGTCGTCGCCACCAACGAGCAGATGCTGATGTCGATCGACATGCGCGGCCCGAAGGGCGCCCCGTGGCTGCCGCCGGTGCTCGGCAAGATCGACGACATCTGGCGGGCGCAGCGCGACCTGCCCCGCCACAAGAATGCCGGACGATCGATCGGCCTGCCGCCGAAGAAGGACTGAGCCATGGATTTCGGCCTCACCGAAGAGCAGCGCATGCTGGTGGACACGGTCCGTGCCTTCGTGGATGCGGAGCTGGTGCCGTTCGAGAACGAGGTCGAGAAGACCGACGCAGTGCGGCCGGAGTTGATCCAGCAGATCCACGCCAAGGCTCAGGCGACCGGCCTCTACGCCGCCAACATGCCGGAGGAGCTGGGCGGCGGCGGGCTGGATCATGTCGCCTTCACCCTGATGGAGCGCGAGCTCGGGCGCACCAGCTTCGCCTTGCAATACGCGGTGCACCGGCCGAGCAACATCCTGCGCGCCTGCAACGAAGAGCAGAAGCAGCGCTACCTGCTCCCGACCATCCGCGGCGAGCGGATCGAATGCCTCGGCATCACCGAGCCCAATGCCGGCTCCGACGTGAAGTCGATGGCCA
>JAYSFH010000898.1:0-1503 GCA_041913405.1 Dongia sp.
CTGGAGGAAATCGCCGTCTGCTCGCGTCTCTGCATGCGGCGGGGGCTGCGAAGCGCCGCGGGTGTGATCTCGCTGTTGAACTGGGGCATCGCGTCCGGCCTGCAGCGCGGCGTCAAGATCGCAATAAGCACCACTTCGGACCGGTATTTGCGATTCTTCAAGCACCTGGGCATGCGACCCTACGGAAGATCGTATCATCATCCAATCGCCGGCGCGCAAACCTGCATGTGGATCGATCTGACCGACGCTGCCTACTTTGAAGCTGTTGCCTCGCCTCTGCTGGCGATTGCCAAGGCCCAAGCGTCGCGCCGAAATTCAGCCATCCAGATCCCCAACGAGCCGGCGAATCCAATCGCCGCTGACTACCGGGCGGCTGCGCAATGACCGATAGCCACCTGTTCACGACTCTCGCGGCGACGATCGCAACAGCGCAAGAAGCATTCGCGGCGCTCCTCGGACAGCACGTCGGGTCGTCCGGGCCGAGCCGGCTGCAATATGCCCGCTATCTGACTATGCAGTATCACTTGACCAAGGGCGTTCAGCAGTACTTCTTCACAGCGGCCGCCCATCCCAGCCTCGTGCGCCGCAAACGCCTGCGGGCGTTTCTGGTTCATTTCGCCCAAGAAGAAGAACTGCACTATCTGGTGGCGGCCAAGGATCTCCGCGCGCTCGGGGAGGAAATCGGGCCTTGCCCGATCGACGTCGTTCTTTGGCACGACTATTTCGGAAGAGTCACCAAGTCCTCGCCCTTGGTGCGACTAGGCGCGGCCGCGGTGTTGGAGAATGTGAGCGCGGGGGCCGCCGCCGAAGCCGTCGGACGCGCGTTGCGCGCGCCGTTTCTCGATCAAGGCAACACGAGATTCCTGGTCCTGCACCGGCATGAGATTCTGCCGCACGGTCGGCAGATCCTTGCGGCGCTGGCAGAAGCGAGGCTCGACCCGCCCATGATTCGCGACCTCGAGTTCGGCGCGCGTGTCGGCCTCGTCTTTTACCTACGCATGGCGGAATGGGCGCTCAATGTCGAAGCAACATCGGGCATGGCGGACAGCTTCCTGGAGGTCAGCGACGAGGAGCGCCAGAGAATCGCGAACTTCCGGGAACAGGATCTGCACAATGCCCCCGAGATCGCGGCGCAGTGAAGAAATAACGTGAAAGTCAATTTCTGCGGCGCGCCGCACGGGACCCTTCGCGGCCGACACGGCCAATGTGTCCGGGTTAAACGGTCGCCGCTCGCTTCCTGCGCCAGCCGATGCAGCCGAGGCCGCCGAGGGCGGCGGCGAACAGCGGGAGTGCGGCCGGGATCGGCGTGGTGGCGACCTCTTTCACCAGGAAGGAGCCCACGAACGCGTCGCCATAGGCGTCCGCAAGGGCACCGTGATTGGTGTTGAGAATGCCGCCGGTGAACACCCAGAGGGAGATCTCGCCGATCCGGTGGCCGCCCGGAAAGTCCTCGACCGAGAGGAGTCCGACCGAAGTCCCTACCGGAAAGTTCGAATACAAAAT
>JAYSFH010000899.1:0-1502 GCA_041913405.1 Dongia sp.
GGCGATCTACATCGTCACCACGATCGGCGCGTTCGGCGTCATCCTCGCCATGCGCCGCAAGGGCGAGATGGTGGAGGAGATCGCCGATCTGACCGGCCTGGCGAAAAGCCAGCCGCTGCTGGCCTATTCCTTCATCGTCTTCCTGTTCTCGATGGCGTTCATCCCTCACTTCGCCTGTTACTTCGTCAAGCAGTTCGACTTAAACGAATAAATCGACGCGCATCTCTACGTGCTGGCGGTGATCGGCGTGGTCGCCTCGGTGGTCTCCTGCTTCTATTACATCCGGGTCATCAAGGTGATGTGCTTCGACAAGGGCGAGGGCGTGTTCGACCGGCCCGACCCGACCTTGCGCGTGGTGCTGCTGGTCTGCGCGGTCTTCGTCCTGCTCGGCGTCTTCGTGCCCGGCCCGGTGGCCGAGGCCGCGACCAGCGCCGCGGCGAGCCTGTTCCCTGGATGACGATCGCCTTCCGGATCACGGAAGTCCCGTCCATCGACAGCACCAACGCGGCCCTGCGCGAACGCGCTGTGGCGGGCGAGCCGGAGGGGCTGGTGCTCCGCGCCGACGAGCAGCTGGCCGGTCGTGGCCGGCGAGGCCGCAGCTGGGATTCTCCGGTCGGCAATCTCTATGTCTCGCTGCTGCTCCGCCCGGACTGCAAGCCCGCGGAAGGCGCCACGGTCGGCTTCGTCGCCGCGGTTGCGCTCGGCCGCGTGCTGCGCGACCTGACGCCGGCCGATGTGCTGCACAAATGGCCGAACGATCTGCTGATCGGCGGCAGTAAGATGACCGGCGTGCTGCTCGAAGCCGGCACCAGGCCGGACGGCAAGCTGGACTGGCTGGTGCTCGGCATGGGCGTCAACATCCGTTCCCATCCGGAAACCGGCCTCTATCCGACCACGGATCTGGTCGCCTCGGGCGGCCCGTCGATCGCGCCCCAGGACCTGCTGAAGCGCTTCCTGGCCGTCTTCGGGCCTTGCTATGACGCCTGGGTCGCGGGCGGCTTCCAGGCGATCCGCGCTGACTGGCTCGCCTTCGCCGCCGGGATCGGCGAGCGTGTCGTGGCCCGTCTGGAACGCGAGGAGGTGGCCGGCAGCTTCACCGACCTCGACCCCGACGGCGCGCTGATCATGCAATTGGATTCCGGCCGGCAGCGCCGCATTGCGGCGGGCGACATCTTCTTTCCGAACCTGGTGCGCTGACATGCTCCTCTGCATCAACGCCAACAACACTAACGTGAAGTTCGCGGTCTATGACGGCGAGAAGCCGGTCGGCGATTGGCGGCTGAAGACCGAAGCCGGCCGCACCGCCGACCAGTATGTCGTCTGGCTCGACCAGCTGATGCGCATGGCGGGTTTGGAGCTGAAACAGATCACCGGTGCCATCATCGCCAGCGTGGTGCCGGCCTCGGTCTTTCACCTGACCATGCTCTGCGAGCAGCACCTGAGGACCAGGCCGCTGGTGGTCGGCGACCCGGCGGTGAAGCTCGGGATCGCGGTGAAGATGG